>NZ_JBKYMO010000517.1:0-3777 GCF_047302915.1 Massilia sp. CT11-108
GGCTCGTATTTGTGTATACCCGCCCGCGCGGGGCTCATCGTGCCGGGGCCGGCCGCGCCCGCAGGCACGACGACCGCCAGGGACAGGGCGCCGAACGACGCCAGCAACATCTTGCGCTTGTTCATGAGATTTCCTTTCATTGAGCGGGCACACCGATGCAGTGTGGCCGAGCTCGCTTAAAGGAATTTGCTCAAGCGCAAAGAGCCCCACGGCGCCTTGCGGCTGCCGTGAGGCGGATGAAAAGGTGCGGTTGACGGTGCGCCCAGGCGCACCGCACGGGACGCTCAGCGCTCGCGCCGGCGCATCAGGTACACGGCCGTGCCGACGACGGCACCGGCCAGTACTGCCTTCTTCACGAGGCCGGCCCGGTTGTGCTCCCACTCGGCCTTGATGCCCATTTCGCCCAGCACGTTCGGTACCTTGCCGTGGGCGAGGTCTTCGCCGATGCCCTCGACGACGTTCACGCGGTCCGCCGCGAGCAGCAGCAGCCAATGGCGCAGGTCGTTTTCCGACCATTTGAACGCGAGGCGGCGCATCATGCCGGACAGGCCTGTCGGCGGCTGCGCGGTGCCGAAGATCGGCGTGATGCCGGGCCGTTCGGTCGACACGAGGACCTCGACGTTTTCCGGCTGCTGCGGCAGCTTGCCGTCGTGCGCGTGGATGAAGCGCGGCGGCGTGCGTTCCATCGGCACGGCGGGGCGGTTCTTGCGGTCGAGGTCGGCGCCCCAGCCCTCGATGTGCGACAACTCCTCGCGGCCTGGACGGCGCGGGCCTTCGGCCATGTCGCCCTGAAGCGGATGCGCATGCACGTGGTCCACGTCGCTGTCATGATGGTGATGTTGGTGTTCCATGGCGTCTCCTCAATGCAGTGCGGTGGCGTTCACGGCCTGGACTTCGCGCGCCGACGGCGGGATCAGGACGGGCTTGATGCAGTTGTCGAGCTTGCTCGAGAAGATGTGGTACGCGTCCGCCACTTCTTCCAGCGGCACCCGGTGCGTGATGATTTCCTTCGGGTTTATGCGGCCTGCGCGGATGTGTTCGATCAGGCGCGGCAGGTGGCGCTTCACGCTCGCCTGGTTCGCGCGGATCGTCAGGCCCTTGTTCACCACGTTGCCGATGGGGACCGCGTTGAACGTCGGGCCGTACACGCCCACGATCGACACGTTACCGCCCTTGCGCACGCTGTTGATGGCCCAGTGCAGCACGGTCGAGGCGCCGGCCTGCATCTTCATCAGGCGGCCCGTCAGCGTCTGCGCGATGGAACCGGCCGCGTCGCCGCCCACGCAGTCGATGGTGACGTCCGCGCCCATCCAGTCGGTCATCTTCTTGATGTGCTCCGCCATGTCGTTCACTTCGCGGAAGTTCACGACCTCGCATTGGGCAAAGCGCTTGACGAATTCCAGGCGGTACTCGACCTCGTCCACGACGATCACCCTGCCCGCGCCCATCAGCCACGCGGCTTTCGCGGCGAAGATGCCGACGGGGCCGGCGCCGAAGACGACCACCGTGTCGCCTTCCTGGATGTCGCCCATCTCGGCGGCCTGGTAGCCCGTCGGGAGGGCGTCGGTCAGCAGCACGGCGTCGTCCAGGTGCAGGTCGTCGGGGATCGGGTACGGGCCCACGTCGGCCATCGGCACGCGCACGTACTCGGCCTGGCCGCCGTCGTAGCCGCCCGCCGTGTGCGAATAGCCGTAGATGCCGCCGACGGCCGTCGCTTCCGGATTCGTGTTGTGGCAATTGCCGAAGAGTTCGCGCTGGCAGAAGAAGCAGGAGCCGCAGAACAGGTTGAACGGCACCAATACCCGGTCGCCGGCCTTCAGCGTCTGCACGTCGCGGCCCACGTCCACGACTTCGCCGACGAATTCATGGCCGAACGTATGGCCCACGCGGGTGTCGGGCACCATGCCGTGGTAAAGGTGCAGGTCGGACCCGCAGATGCAGGAGCGCAGCACGCGCACGATGGCGTCGCCCGGATGTTCGATGACGGGATCGGGCTTGTAATCGGCGCGGACGCGATACGGTCCCCGGTAATTCATTGCCAGCATAATTCCTCCTCATTGGATGACGGCCCGCCGTAACGGACGAGCGCTTGACAACAAGGTATGTCAAAACGCTAAGGAAGGCGATAGGCGCACGGAAACGAACAGGGGTTTCGGAACGCTTTTTTCGAGGCTTCGTAGTGCTTTGTTTTTAAAAGGAAATTTATTGATTTTACGAACGAAAACGGCCGCACGCGGCGGCCGTTGTCCGGAGGCGGAGGCGGGTCAGAGCTGGCGCGCCTCGAACGTATTGCACTGCTCGACGGAGCCCGTCTCCAGGCCGCGCTTGAACCAGCGCACGCGCTGGGCCGACGTGCCGTGCGTGAACGAATCCGGCACGACCTCGCCGCGCGACTGGCGCTGCAGCGCGTCGTCGCCGATGGCGCTCGCCGCGTTCAGCGCGGATTCGACGTCGCCCTGTTCGATGATCTGCTTGGCCTGGTTCGTGTGGTAGGCCCACACGCCCGCGAAGCAGTCGGCCTGCAGTTCCAGCCGCACGGACGCCGCGTTGGCCTCCCGTTCCGACAGGTGCTGGCGCGCGCTGTCGACCTTGCCCGAGATGCCCAGCAGGTTCTGCACGTGGTGGCCGACCTCGTGCGCGATCACGTACGCCTGCGTGAATTCGCCGCCCACCTTGAAGCGTTGCTGCATCATGCGGAAGAACGTCAGGTCGATGTAGACCTTGCGGTCGGCCGGGCAATAGAACGGCCCGACGGCGGACTGGCCCGTGCCGCAACCGCCGGTCGCCGTGCGCCCCGAGTACAGCACGAGATGCGGCGGCGAATACGTCGCGCCGTTGGCGCGGAAGATCTGCGACCACGTGTCTTCGGTGTAGCCGAGCACGGTGCGCACGAACTGCGTCTCGCGGTCGTTGGCGGGCGGATGCGCCGGCGCCTGCTGGACCTGGGCCGGGGAGCCGCCCGACAGCAGGCTCAGGATCGTGGACGGCGACACGCCGAAGAACCACGAGCCGATCAGTGCCACGACGATCGTGCCGATGCCGACGGTCCCGCCGCCGATGCCGAATCCGCCGCCGCCCCCACCGCCGCGGCGGTCCTCGATGTTGTCGCTCTGCCTGTCGCCTTCCCAACGCATGATGTTCTCCTTGCTTGTTGTCGAGCCGGAGGACCGTCAGCGTTCCTTGGCACGCCTGATCTTCACCGACCCCATGTTTTCGCGCGCATCCTTGAGGCGGAACTCGTCGTCCACCGCCAGGCCGGCGCGCTCTTCGTCGTGCAGCAGGCGTTCGTGGCGTTCCCGTTGGACCTCACGCTCCAGTCGCTCGCGAATGGTTACGTCCGGCGTCGTCTTCATGGTCGTCCTCGTCTGTAGGGCCACGCTTCCTGCATCAGCCCGTCCATTGTGCATACGGCGCGCGGCCGCATCTGTTCGAACTTTCACATAAGCCGCATCATGCCATATGGCAGACCCGGAGTGCATGACGGCCTGTCCACGTCTCCGTGCGCTCCCGTACGGACGTGGGCACAGGCAACGCGCATGCTTGCGCGCATGTCCCCGACCGCCCCCACCTTCGCCCACCACGACGCGCTGGCCGCACTCGGCCGCAGTCTACAGGCCACCGGCTACCGTTTCGTGACCGTCACCCCCGCCACGCACCGCCGGGTTAACAATCGCCCGGAAAATGCCTGGGCCCACGACCTGCGCGGCGTGTTCGGCTGGAGCCGGCCATACCGCGCGGACGTGCTGCCCGAGCCCATGGCCGGCCAGCTGCGCGCGG
>NZ_JBKYMO010000518.1:0-3764 GCF_047302915.1 Massilia sp. CT11-108
GCGCGCCGCCCGGCTGGCCAGGTGGCACGCGTGGCTCGTGCGCCAGTAGTCGAGGCAACGGGTCTTGGCGCCCATGAACCAGCCGTGGCAGCGCGCGAACCAGCCGACCGCCAGCAAGGTCGGCAGGGTCAGCACATAGATCCGCGCCACGACGGCCGCGCCGCCCACCTTCGCCACCACGATGGTCGCGATGCCGGACAACGCGTGGCCATGGGCGATCGCGAGCAGGGCCAGCAGCTTGACCGGAAACAGCAGCAGGCCGGGCAGCACGAAGGCGCACAGGGCGGCGTACGGCGGCAGGGTGCGCACGCGGGCTTCCAGCGCCGCCAGCGCCGGCCAGCGCGCGAGCGCCCGCGTGAGGCGCATGCCGGTATCCCAGCACCATTCCTCGACGAGCAACACCACGGCCGCCAGGTACACCAGCGGCGCGAACATCCGGCTGCGTGGAAGGGCTCGTGTCATGGCCTCATGATACGGGAAACGTGAACGGCACAGGGGCGCGCGCGCGTTGTCGAAGGCGCTACAATAGACGCATGAACAAGGCATTTGTAAAAGAGTCCGATAACGACGACGATGACGAGGCCCTGGCGCTCGCCCAGGCGATACCCGCCGGGTCCAAGAACTACATCACCCCGGCCGGCCACAAGGCCATCAAGGACGAGCTGCTGCAGCTGATCGACGTCGACCGTCCGGAAGTCGTGCGCGTCGTGCACTGGGCCGCGTCCAATGGCGACCGTTCGGAAAACGGCGACTACATCTACGGCAAGCGTCGCCTGCGCGAAATCGACCGGCGCATCCGCTTCCTCACCAAGCGCCTGGATTCCGCCTTCGTCGTGGATCCGTCCGTCCACTACGGCAACGACCAGGTGTTCTTCGGCGCCACCGTCACCTATGTCAACAAGGCTGGAGAAGAGCATACGGTCACCATCGTCGGCATCGACGAACTGGACCCGCTGAAAGGCAAGATCAGCTGGGTCTCGCCGGTGGCGCGCGCACTGACCAAGGCGCGCGAAGGCGACGTCGTCACATTGCATACGCCGCAAGGCAATGACGAGCTGGAAATCCTGAGCGTCGAGTACCCGGAGCCTGTCGCGGACTGATCCGGCTGGTGGCACGGGGCGCGCGGCGCGATGGTGCCGCGGCTGATAAGATGGCGGTT
Organism: Massilia sp. CT11-108; assembly: GCF_047302915.1. Lineage (NCBI taxonomy): Bacteria > Pseudomonadati > Pseudomonadota > Betaproteobacteria > Burkholderiales > Oxalobacteraceae > Massilia > Massilia sp. CT11-108. The sequence continues at coordinate 1,160 of NZ_JBKYMO010000518.1, forward strand.
TCTGCTTCCCGCATCCCATGAACCGTTCCGCCGACGTTGCGTCCGAAGCCGATCCGCTGGCCGCCCTGCGCGCGGCCACCGCCACCCGCCACGCGGCCCTCGATGCCGGCCTGCCGATCGGCGCTCCCGGCGCCTCCCTGCACGACTACACCGCCCACCTGGTCCTGTTGCGGACCTGGCTCGTGCCCCTGCACGTCTGGCTGGCCGGATTCGCGGATGGCCCGCCATTCGAACACGCAACACGTCTGGCCCGGATCGACGCCGATCTCGCCGAGGCGGAACACGCGTTGTCGACCACGCCGGCCGGCACCGGCACGGATGCCGCCGCCTGGCCGGCAACGGCCAGCCCCGCCTACCGCTGGGGCGTGCACTACGTCATCGAAGGCTCGCAACTGGGCGGTGCCGTGTTGTACGAGCGCCTGCGCGAACGCCTGGCGCCGCACGGGCTGCGCTACCTGAAGGGCGACGACGCCGGCCCCGGCCCCCGCTGGCGCGTCTTCATGCAGGCACTGCGCGCCAGCGTGCGTACGCCGGCCGAGATCGCGGACGCCTGCGCGGGCGCGTGCGCGGCCTTCGACCGGATCCTGGGGCTGCGCGCCGATCCGCGTACCGGGCTTGCGCATCCGGCATTGCCGCCTGCAGCCGCGCCGGTACCGCCGCCGGCACGCGCCGGCACTGCCTGAGCCGCCTGGACGCTCATTCGATGGCTTCGGCCAGCCGCAGCATCCACGCCTTGCCGTGGTCCTTGCCGCCGTCGGCGAGCACGTCCTGTGCCACGCTCAGCGTGAAGACCTTGGCATCCGTGAACCAGCGCAGCTCGGAGACGGCCTGGCCTGTCGGCGCGCGCCGGATCGCGAACTGGGCCGGGCAGCGGGCAGTGCCGTGCCGCACGGAGGCATTCATCAGCTCGCGCACGCCGAGGACGCCGCCGCCTTCGGCCACGTAGGCCCACTCGTGCAGCATGACGAGCACACCGTCGGGACGCCGGTACACGCGCTTCACGCTGCTCCATGGGCCGTCCAGGCCGGGCCCCTCGGGCACCACGCCCACCAGCGTGTAGCCGGCGAGATCGCTGGCCGCGACATCTGCAGGCGGCACTGTCGCATGCGCAATGAAGCGATCCAGCGCGCCATCCGGCGGCAACGCCCGCCCGTCGGCGCTTTCCAGGTCGTGCGCTTCCTCGGACGTCATGTCGCCGTAAAGTACGCCGTCGCCCGCGCGCAGCCGCCTCATTTCGTCGTCGACCGCGCGCCGTAATTGCGGCGGCAGCGATGCCAGATCCACAAATTTGGATTTTCCGGGTTCAATTTGCGGTACGGGATCGGCCGCGTCCGCTTTTTTATGGCTATCCGCGCCGGCGTGAACAGTCAATAAGAAATAGCCGATCAGAAAAACCATAAGGTATCGGATCAATAACGCACTGTGTTCAGCGATCGGTGGCCGCATGCTCATTTCCGTTTCCAATAATAATTTTCCAAATCGAAACGTCTTTTTCTACGCCTTTGTACGATGGTTCGGCCGAGTGAATATGCGGGATCGCGTCCTGTTCCGGTTTGTGCCACGCCAATAGTGTGTATCTGGTTTCCGGGGTTAAATAATTCCCAAGAATTAATATGTCAATAGAAAGTAAACACAGAGAATCCGGAAAGTTGAGGTTGCATAAAAATCCTCATATTTAAATAACGCATCATTATTTCGACCCGAAAAGAAAATGAGGAAATGATGAGGCAACTTTACGAATATCACCCTGTCGTCGGCTATCGCTACATTCCCCGTCTGCGGGTGCGGATCCCGCATGAAGGCGGCGGATATCTCATCCAGGTCAACGAACAGGGATTCCGCGCCGACCGCCCCTTCGCGCGGGCACGTACACCCGGGCACCGGCGGGTCCTCGTGTTCGGCGATTCGTTCACGGCGGGCGATGCCGTGCCCAACCGCCAGCGCTATACCGAGCTTCTGGAAACGCGGCTGCCCGGCGCCGGCACGCCGCCCGTCGAGGTCTACAACTTCGGCCTGTCGTCGACGGGGACCGACCAGCAATACCTCATCTGGCGCGAATTCGGCCGCGACATCGAGCACGACCTCGTCGTGATCGCCGTCTTCGTCGAAAACATCCGGCGCGTTGCCGCACAATTCCGTCCGCACCACGACGAGCACGGCGTCGAGCGCCTGTATGCCAAGCCGTATTTCCGGATCGAGAACGGCACGCTGCAGCTGTGCCAGGTGCCGCCCCGGCGCGAACCGTACGAGGAACACGAGCTGGACGCCGCGCAGGCCGCCGCCGTGGACCATGGAGGACGCTTCCTCATGCTGCGCAGGATGGTGACGAAGCTGGGCATGCGCGACATGGTCCAGCACCTCACGCAATACCAGCCGCTGCCGCACTACGACTCGCCCGCCAGCCCGGCCTGGTGCCTGATGCGCGCGATCCTGGCGCAGTGGATCCGGGCGCTCGACGGGCCCGTCCTGCTGATGCCGCTGCCGTTGCCGCAGCACCTCGACGAAACGTGCGATGCAGCGCCTTACCAGGCCCGCTTCGCGGAACTGGCCGCCGACGTGGACCATGGAGGACGCTTCCTCATGCTGCGCAGGATGGTGACGAAGC
>NZ_JBKYMO010000519.1:0-3755 GCF_047302915.1 Massilia sp. CT11-108
GTCGCCAGGAGCATGGCGACCGCCGACACGCCCATGAAGGCGATTTTCTACGACGGCAACCGCGTGCTGCGCATCGTCGCCAGGTAACGCGAAAGCTCAACAATTCTCAATGTCTCAGCAATGCTCAAGGATTGGCTTTTTGCGCGAATTCCACTGATATGTTTGATCCATCGCAACGTTACTGGAGATCAAACATGACGATGGAGTCGAATGGCGCCGCCGGCGTACCGCAGGCACTGGACATGGACCAACTGTTCCGCACGCATCACCGTCATCTGCTGCGCTTCGTCCAGCGCTACATGCGCAATCCCGAGGACGCGGAAGATGTCGTCCAGCAGACCTTCATCGAGGCGCTGCGCTGCGCGGACCGTTTTGCCGGGCTCTCCAAGCCGTCGACCTGGCTGTTCGGCATCGCCCTGAACCTGGCGCGGCACCAGGTGCGCCGCAACTGCGCGCAGGCCCACGACGCGCTCGACGAAGCGGCGCTGGAACAGGTGGCCGATGCCCATGGCGACCCGGCCGTGCTGCTGGAGTGGCGCCAGACGGCGGCGATGGTCGACGCGATGCTGAATGCGCTGCCCGCCCGGATCCGCACGACGTTCGAAGCGGTGCTCGACGGGGGCTCGACGTATGAAGAGGCGGCCTGTGAAATGGACATTCCGGTGGGCACCGTCCGCTCGCGCGTGTCGCGCGTCCGGGCCGCCGTGCGCGCCGGATGCGGCCGCTGATTATTCCGGCAGGTCCGGGGCGGATTCGTCCGGGACGGCGGCGGCGTGTTGCGCCGACAGTTCCAGCCGATACCCCTGGCCGTACGCGGTGCGGATGCTGACGCCGCGTTCGGCACCCAGCTGCAGCTTCTTGCGCAATTTGTACACGTGCTGCTCGATCGTGCGACCGGCGACCTCGCTGTCGGAACTCCAGATCGACGTGCCGATGGTCTCGCGCGAGATGTACACGCCGGGCGACGAAAAAAACATCCACGCCAGGCCGAACTCGCGCGACGTCAACATGATCGGCGTGCCGAGGTAGGCGAATTTGCTGCTCTCGCGGTCGAGCGAAAAACCGGCCAGTTCGATGCGGCGGCGCGCGCCGCGCGGATTACTGCGGCGCACCAGCGCATGGGCCCGCGCCAGCAATTCGACCGGTTCGAACGGCCTGACCAGCAGGTCGTCGGCGCCCGCATTGAGCACCAGTGCGGTCATGTGGGCGTCGCGTACGGGCGACATGGCGAGAACCGGCGTATCGTTGCCGGAACGGCAGTTAAGCCAGGACACGATGGCGTCGTCCGGCGTGGGCGCGGCGTCCAGGTCGATGAAGATCAGGTCGAATTTTTGCCGCAGCAGGGCACGAAACAGGACGACTTCGGACGTGAAGTGCGTGCATTCGGCACCGGCTTGCATGAATGCGGCACGGACGACTTTCAGGACGGATGTGTTAGTTATCAAACATGCAATATTCATTCGCATCTTTAACTGAGCCCGATTGTTCGGTAGGGGCGACGCCGCTTGATGCGTGCCGGATGGCGAGGTCGACGTGAATGATGGGTATCATAATTGCAAACGGTTATTTTGTCCTGTTGAATAATCTCTGCCGGAGCCGGACGATAGGGGAAATCCACGTTGTCAATCGTGCCGTGTCATCAAGGAAATGGATGGTATAGTCGGTCATTTGACAGAACTGCCGGGGCCGCAAACTGGTCCAAACGGCACAACCTTTCACTCCAAAAAAGGAATACAGATGACGACCCAGGACTACGCGAACCGCATCAGCCAGCTCATCCAGGATCATCAGGCCGACATCGGCTCGGAGTGGATCGAGCAGCTGGAAGCGCTGACGGTGCGGTCGAGCGTCGTCTCGAAAGACCAGCTGCGCAAGCATTGCCAGCAATTCCTGGCCGCGTTCGCCCAGGCCACGCGCGGCGGCGAACTGCAGAACATGGACCACCGTTCGTGGGACGAAGTGCGCGACATCCTGAGCGAGATCTCGTCGATCCGCGCCAGGAACGGCTCGACCCCGAGCGAGACGGCGACCTTCGTGTTCTCGCTGAAGCAGCCGCTGTTCACGCGCCTGAACCAGGGCTTCGCGGGCGACCCGGCCGCGCTCGCATCGGCCTCGTGGACCATCAGCTCGCTGCTCGACCAGATGGGCCTGTACACCATCGAAGTGTTCCAGCGCGCGCGCGACCAGATCATCGTGCGCCAGCAGCAGGAATTGCTGGAATTGTCGACGCCCGTCGTCAAACTGTGGGAAGGCATCCTCGCGCTGCCGCTGATCGGCACGCTCGATTCGGCGCGCACCCAGGTGGTGATGGAGAACATCCTGCAGAAGATCGTCGATACGGGCGCCTCGATCGCCATCATCGACATCACCGGCGTGCCGACCGTCGACACGCTCGTCGCGCAGCACCTCATGAAAACGATCGCTGCCGCGCGCCTGATGGGCGCCGACTGCATCATCAGCGGCATCCGTCCGCAGATCGCGCAGACCATCGTGCACCTGGGCGTGAATCTGGAAGACGTCGTGACCAAGGCCACGCTGGCGGACGCGTTCCTCGTCGCGCTCGAGCGCACCGGCACGTCCGTCATCAAGCGCACCGCCCACGCCTGAGGACCGCGCATGGAACGCATCCCGATTCTCCGCATGGGCGACCTGTTGCTGGTGACGATCCAGGTCGACATGCACGACCGCCTGGCGATGACCCTGCAGGACGACCTCACCGAACGCATCGTGCGCGACCGCGCCAAGGGCGTCCTGATCGACATCTCCGCCCTCGACCTGGTGGACTCGTTCATCGGCCGCATGATCAGCAACACGGCCGCGATGGCGCGCGTGCTCGATGCGCAGACCGTGGTGGTCGGCATGCAGCCGGCCGTCGCGATCACGCTGGTCGAACTGGGTCTCACGCTGCACGGCGTGAAGACGGCACTCAACGTCGAGAAGGGCATGGCCCTGTTGGGAAAGACTAATTTTTGATGAGCGCTGCTCTCAACAACCCGGTGGTCTTCGAGTCCGAACTGCTCGAGCGGCACCGCCAGGACCGCCTTGACCGCACGGCGCTGCCGCTGCGGTCGGACGAGGACGTCGTCGCGCTGCGCAAGCACGTGCGCGAGCGGGCCGTCGCGATCGCGCTGTCGCTCGTCGACCAGACCAAGCTCGTGACGGCGGCCAGCGAGCTGGCGCGCAACACGATCAAGTATGGCGGCGGCGGCATGGTCTACCTCGATGCGCTGACGGACGGATTCCGCAAGGGCGTCGGCCTGATCTTCATCGATAACGGACCGGGCATCCCCGACCTCGAGATGGCGCTGCGCGACGGCTACACGACGGGCGGCGGCCTGGGGCTCGGCCTCGGCGGTTCGAAACGCCTCGTCGACGAATTCGGCATCGATTCCCGCGCGGGAGAGGGCACTGCGGTGTCGGTCGTCAAATGGAAACGCTGATCAGTTCGCTGTCGCCGCAGCTCAACTTCGCCATCACCCACGCCAGCGACGTCTCGGCCGCGCGCCGCGCCGGGCAGAAGCTGGCGGATACGCTCGGCTTCGACGACGTCAAGGCCGGCCGCCTCGCGATCATCATCACGGAAGCGGCCACCAACATCCTCAAGCACGCGGGCGAAGGGACGATCAGCATCATGCGTACGCAGTCCGGCGTCGCGATGCCGGGCGTGGACGTCGTCGCCGTCGACAACGGGCCCGGCATCGCCGACATCGACTTCGCGCTGCGCGACGGCGTCTCGACGGCCGGCACGGCGGGCA
>NZ_JBKYMO010000520.1:0-3736 GCF_047302915.1 Massilia sp. CT11-108
GGGCCAGGGACTGATCCGCAGCTGGAACACGGCCGGCTGGTTCGCCCTGCCCGGCCGGCTGGGCGACCGCCTCGCCCCGCTGATCGGCGCCGACGCCGGCGAAGTGGTCGTCACCGACACGACGTCGCTGAACCTGTTCAAGGCGCTGGCCGCCGCGCTGGCGATCCAGGCCGACCGTCATCCTTCCCGCAAGGTTCTCGTCACGGAACGCAGCAACTTTCCCACCGATATCTATATGGCGGACGGTCTCGCGCGGTGGCTCGACCGCGGCTACCGCATCCACCTCGTCGATTCGCCCGAGGAACTGGAAGCGGCCGTCGACGCCGATTGCGCCGTGTTGATGCTCACACACGTGAACTACCGCACGGGGCGCATGCACGACATGGCCGCGCTGACCCATCACGCGCACGCCCGCGGCGCCCTCGTGCTGTGGGACCTCGCCCATTCGGCCGGCGCCGTGCCGGTGGACCTGAACGGGGCCGATGCCGACTTCGCGGTGGGCTGCACCTATAAATACCTGAACGGCGGTCCGGGTTCCCCGGCCTTCATCTGGGTGCCCAGGCGCCACCAGGCCGCGTTCCGGCATCCGCTCACGGGCTGGTGGAGCCACGCGGCGCCGTTCGCGATGTCGCACGGGTTCGAGGCCGCCGAGGGCATCGGGCGCGCGCTGTGCGGCACGCAGCCGGTCGTGTCGCTGGCGCTCGTCGAATGCGGCCTCGAGATCTTCGAGGCGACCGACATGGCCGCGCTGCGCGCGAAATCGCTGGCGCTGACCGACCTGTTCATCGCGCTGGTGGAAAGCCGCTGCGCCGCGCACCCGCTGGGGCTCGTCACGCCACGCGAACACGCCGCGCGCGGGAGCCAGGTGAGCTTCACGCATCCGCACGGCTACGCGGTGATGCGGACGCTGATCGCGCGCGGCGTCATCGGCGACTACCGCGAGCCGGAAATCATGCGCTTCGGCTTCACGCCGCTGTACACCAGCTTCGCCGACGTCTGGGATGCCGTCGAGATCCTGCGCGACATCCTCGGCCGCGAGGACTACGACACCCGCGCCGAACGCAGCGCCGTGACCTGAGGAGCGATCGTGGACAAGGACAAGAAAGACGCGCAATGGCACGGCGCGCAGATGGATTTCAGCCGCAGCATGAGCTACGGCGACTACCTGGGCCTGGACCAGATCCTGTCGGCCCAGCACCCGCTGTCGCCGAACCACAACGAGATGCTGTTCATCGTCCAGCACCAGACGAGCGAGCTGTGGATCAAGCTGATGCTGCACGAGCTGCAGGCCGTGCGCGCCCACATCCGCGCCGACGACCTGCCGCCGGCTTTTAAAATGCTGGCGCGGGTGGCGCGCATCATGGACCAGCTGGTGCACGCGTGGGACGTGCTGGCCACGATGACGCCGCCGGAATACAGCGCGATCCGCCCCTACCTGGCGTCGTCCTCGGGCTTCCAGTCGTTCCAGTACCGCGAGCTGGAATTCATCCTCGGGAACAAGAACGCCGCCATGCTGGCCGTGCACAAGACGTCGCCCGAGCACCACGCGCTGCTCGAACGCGAACTGCACGCGCCGTCGATCTACGACGAAGCCGTGCGGCTGCTGGCCCGTACCGGCCTCGCAGTCGCACCAAGCCGGCTCGACGCCGATCCGACGCAGCCGACCGTCCACGACGACAGTGTGATGGCCGCGTGGCTCGAGGTCTACCGCGACCCGGAGCACCACTGGGCCCTGTACGAACTGGCAGAAAAGCTGGTCGACCTGGAGACGGCCTTCCGCTTCTGGCGCTTCCGCCACGTGTCGACGGTGGAACGCATCATCGGCTTCAAGACGGGCACGGGCGGCACGGCGGGCGTGAGCTATCTGCGCAAGATGCTGGACGTCGTGCTGTTCCCCGAGCTGTTCGCGCTGCGCACGGCGCTGTAGCGGCGCGCCATCGTACAATGGCCGGCAAGACCACACTGGAGCGAACATGAAGTGCGACATCCTGACCCTGGCCGGCCTGTGGAACTCGGGCCCGCAACACTGGCAGACGCATTGGGAACGTAAATATCCCGCCTGGACACGGGTGCCGCATCGCGACTGGAACAACCCCGACCGGGACGAATGGGTGGCCGAACTGGATGCCGCCATCGCCGAGTGCGAGGGCCGGCCGATCCTCGTCGCGCACAGCCTCGCGTGCATGCTGGTGGCGCAGTGGGCGCAGTCCGGATCGAAGCTCAAGATCGCCGGCGCCTTCCTCGTCGCGCCGAGCGACGTCGAAGCGGCGTCCTACCCGATCGATGCCAACGGGTTCAAGCCGATCCCGCTGGCGAAGCTGCCGTTCCCGTCGATCGTCGTCGCCAGCAGCAACGACGAATACGTGGCCCCGGACCGCGCGCGCAGGTTCGCCAGCGCGTGGGGCAGCAAGCTGGTCGAGATCGGGCCGGCGGGCCACGTCAACGGCGGCAGCGGCTACGGTCCATGGCCGGAGGGCGAAGCGATGCTCGACGAATTCTGCCGCGACCTGAACCCGTAACGCCGGACGGCACGATGACCCCGGCGCGGGCCAGCGCGCTCGACGCGCGCTTCTCCCTCTACCTCGACCTCGCGCGCGCCTGCGCCGCGCTGGCCGTCGTGGTGGCGCACTTCGGCTATTTCCGCATCTTCGACGACGCCCAGATCGCCCGCATTCCCGACTTCGGGCGCGAGGCGGTCATCGCGTTCTTCGTGCTGTCCGGCTTCGTGATCGCGTACAGCGCCGAACACAAGAACCTGACGGCGCACAGCTACGTCGTGGCCCGCGCGGCGCGCCTGTATTCCGTCGTGCTGCCCGTGCTGGCCCTGGCCTTCATCCTGGCGACGGTCGTGCAGGACGTGCTGCACGTGCCCATCGGGGATTCGTACGAACTGCGCCGCCCCTGGCTGTACGTGCCGTTCCATCTCGCCTTCCTGGGCGACGTATGGAGCCTCGTCGAGCGGCCGCCGTGGCTGATCCCGTACTGGTCGCTCGATTACGAAGCCTGGTATTACGTGCTGTTCGGCGTCTTCCATTTCACGCAGGGGCGGCGCCGCTGGCTCGCCGCCGGTGCCGTGCTGGCGGTGGTCGGCCCACGCCTGTGGCTGTTGCTGCCCGTGTGGCTGTCCGGCGTCGCGCTGTACCGCCTGCAGGGCCGCCTCGCGTTCGGCGCCACCCTCGCCCGCGCCGGCTGGGCGCTCTCCGTCGTCCTCATATTCCTGTGGGGCTGGTTCGACCCGGAACCGTATCTGCGCGACGTCGCCAACGGCCTGTGGCCCTTCGCCGGCATCCGCATGGGCAGCGCCGACCGCGTGCTGGCCGACTACGCCGTCATGCTGCTCGTGCTGCTGAATTTCGCCTGCGCGCGCCAGGCGCGGTTCGACGCCCTGCTGCGGCTGGCGCGTCCGATCCGCTTCGTGGCCGGGCATACGTTCACGCTGTACCTGTCGCACGGGATTGTGATCGGCCTGTGGCAATCGCTGCTGCCGATCGAGCGCGGGGCGGCGCACGAGATGCTCGCGATCGGCACCGCGATCGCTGTCGTGGCGCTGGCGCTGAATCCGCTCACGGAAGCGCTGCAGCGCGGGTTGCGGCGCGTGTTCGACGCCGCACTCGCGCTGGGTGCGCGCGGAATGGGCCTGCGGACCTGAATCCAGGTCGAAAAAAAAGGTTCTTCACGGATTTCCGGGAAACGCGGCTTTGATCTTCAGGAAGAAGAAGGCGCTATCCCGGTAGCC
>NZ_JBKYMO010000521.1:0-3733 GCF_047302915.1 Massilia sp. CT11-108
ACTTCGCCTGGACCCGGAACACTTCCACCAGCCCGGCCAGCGCCTGCGCCTGTTCATGCATCGCCCGCGTCGCGGCCCGGCCGGCACGGAAACCCGCCACCGTCCGCAAGACCCCTGCCACGGTGGAGGCGGACTGGGAAGAGTTCTGACCAAAGGATAGGGGTTGTTGCCGCAACCGGGTTTCTCAGGCAACATCCTCCCTATTCTTCATCTTTACGCTCGACGCCATGACCCTGCCCGCCCACCAACTCACCATGACGGTCCTGATGACGCCGGATACCGCGAACTTTTCCGGTAACGTGCACGGCGGGAACATCCTGAAACTGCTCGACCAGGTGGCCTACGCCTGCGCCAGCCGCTATGCCGGCACCTATGTCGTGACGATGAGCGTCGACCAGGTGACGTTCCGCCAGCCCATCCACGTGGGCGAGCTGGTGACATTCCTGGCCGCCGTCAACTACACGGGCCGCACGTCGATGGAAATCGGCATCAAGGTCGTGGCCGAGGACATCCGCACGCAGCAGGTGCGCCACGTGAACAGCTGCTTCTTCACGATGGTGGCCGTGGGCGACGACAAGCAGCCCGTCCCCGTGCCGCCGCTGCGCCCGTTCGGGCCGGACGAACTGCGCCGCCACAAGGAAGCGAAGGCCCGCAAGGAGCTGCGCCTGGCGCTCGACCGCCAGCATGAGGAACGTGCCGCAGCAAAAAATTAGGGTTTTTTGTTAACCCGTGCTATACTGCGCCGCCTTGGCCTGGTAGCTCAGTTGGTAGAGCAGAGGATTGAAAATCCTTGTGTCGGTGGTTCGATTCCGCCCCGGGCCACCAAGAATTCCAGCAACGCCAACCCCTGCGGTTGGCGTTTTGCATTCCACTATCCCTTTCGCACACTGCCATGACGACCTTGCCTCCCTGCCCCACCTGCGGTTCCACGCTGACCTACGAAGACGGCATGGGCAACTACGTTTGCCCGGAATGCGCGCACGAATGGCCCGTCAAGGCCGACGCGGCGGCGGAAGAGACGGCCCGCGTGTGGCGCGATGCGGCCGGCAACGTGCTGCAGGACGGCGACACCGTCACCGTCATCAAGGACCTGAAACTGAAGGGCGGCGGCGGCGTCGTCAAGCAGGGCACCAAGGTCAAGAACATCCGCCTCGTCGACGGCGACCACGACATCGACTGCAAGATCGACGGCTTCGGCGCGATGAGCCTGAAGTCGGAATTTGTCCGCAAGAGCTGAGCGGGCGATATCCGATCCGGTATCGACACCGGAAAAACCGTCATTGGACGGCCATCGTGGATCGGCCTAGCATCATCCCATCGGACCGATCCCACGAGAACAACAATGAAGAGACACCTCGCCGCCCTCCTCCTCGCGGCCTGCGCGCCGCTGCACGCCGCCGAACCTTCCACGCCACAGCCGGTCAGGCTGGCCATCGACGCCACGCAGGCCAAGGGGCCCATGACGCCGATCTGGGCCTGGTTCGGCTACGACGAACCGAACTACACGACGGCGCCCAACGGTAAAAAGCTGCTGAGCGACATCGCCGCGCTGAGCCCCGTCCCCGTGTACGTCCGCGCGCACAACCTCATGACGTCGGGCGACGGCAGCTACGCGCTCAAGTGGGGCTCGACGAACATGTACACCGAAGACAAGGACGGCAAGCCGGTCTACGACTGGACCATCATCGACGGCATCTTCGACACGTACATCGAACGCGGCATGAAGCCGCTGGCGCAGATCGGCTTCATGCCGGAAGCGCTGTCGCAGCGCCCGCAGCCCTACCGCCACCACTGGAAGCCGGGCACGCCCTACAAGGAGATCATGACGGGCTGGGCCACGCCGCCGAAGGATTACGCCAAGTGGTCCGAGCTGGTCTACCAGTGGGTGAAGCACAGCGTGGCGCGCTACGGGCAGAAGGAAGTCGAGAGCTGGTACTGGGAAGTGTGGAACGAGCCGGACGGCCTCTACCTCATCGCGCCGGACACGAAGCGCGAGTACTTCAAGATGTACGACTACGCGGCCGACGCGGTGAAACGCGCGCTGCCGACGGCGCGCATCGGCGGGCCGCACACGGCCGGCGCGGGCCGCTTCATGGACGACTTCCTGCAGCACTGCCTGCACGAGACCAATTACGCGACCGGCAAGACCGGCACGCCGCTGGACTTCGTCGCGTTCCACGCCAAGGGCGCGCCGAAGGTCGTCGACGGCATCGTGCGGATGGGCATGGACGCGCACTTCCGTCACCTCGACGAAGGCTTCGCGCTCGTCGAAAAATACCCGGAGCTGAAGAACGTCCCCGTCATCATCGGCGAATCCGACCCGGAAGGCTGCGCCGCCTGCGGCATGCAGACCAACCCGGAAAACGCCTACCGCAACGGCACGCTGTACGCCAGCTACACGGCCGCGTCGATCGCGCGCGAGTACGACCTGGCCGCGCGGCGCGGCGTGAACCTGATCGGCGCGGTGAACTGGTCGTTCGAGTTCGAAGACCAGCCGTGGTTCGCGGGCTTCCGCGACCTGGCGACCAATGGCGTCAACAAGCCGGTGCTGAACGTGTTCCGCATGCTCGGCAAGATGCGCGGCGAGCGCGTGGCGGTGACGGGCGACCGCGCCTACGACGCGGCCCGCATCCAGGCCGCCGGCGTGCGCGGCGCGCGCACCGACATCGATGCGCTGGCGGCGAAGGACGCGCACAGCGTGTCCGTCCTGGTCTGGAACTACCACGACGACGACATCATCGACGCCGGCTCGCCGGTCGAGCTTCACATCGCCGGCATTCCCGCCAGACAGGTGCAGTTGCGGCATTACCGCATCGACCAGGAGCACAGCAATTCGTACGCCGCGTGGAAGCGCATGGGGTCGCCCGCGCATCCGACGGCGGCGCAGGTGGCCGAGTTGCAGAAGGCGAGCGAACTGGCGCAAATGGAGGCGGCGACGGTGGCGACGCAGGATGGCGCCGCCACGGTCAGGATGCAGTTGCCGCGGCAGGCGGTGTCGCTGGTGACACTCACCTACTGAATCGGAGACCGGAATTCCGGGTCAGATTCCCTGCCCCGGCATCCGCTCGAACGGCCCGATGCATGCCTCCATCGTCTCGTCGCGGCACATCACGAAGCGCGCGCCGGATGGGTGGAAGCGGATGTAGTTGGTGGCGCGCGTGCCCGGCTTCATGATCTCGCCGGAGCAGTCCTGCTTGCCGTTGTCCTTCACGATCTTGTCGTCGAGTTTATAAAACCCCTTGGCGCTGGGTTTTTCGGCGACCGTGAACTCGCTTTCCGACACTTCGTCCGCGCTTTTCACGAGCGTGGTGCCGTCGCCGCGGAAGTGGTACGTCTCGGAACAGCCGAGCTGCGGGATCGCGAGGATCCAGATTCCCAGCAAGGGATGCGCCGCGGAGGGTGCGGCTGCCTGGGACGGCAGCGCGGCGGTGGCGAGGAGGCAGGCGAAGAGACCGGTGAGCGCGCGCATGGTGGGCCTTTGCATGACAGTGGACGCGGGGGCGTTATTGTCATTATTACACAGGCCCGGACGGGACGCGCGCGCAGCTAATCGTCGTTCCCGCGACAGCGGGAACCCATGCCGAGCGACAGGAGATCGCTACGCCGGATGCCTTGCAGGCCTGTCCGACGCTCGAATCCGGAAATTCAGCATGGATTCCCACGTGCGCGGGAATGACGGTGTATCAGCTGTTCTCCGGCGGCGTCTTCGGCTTGGCCGGCCGGCGCGGCGCAC
>NZ_JBKYMO010000522.1:0-3715 GCF_047302915.1 Massilia sp. CT11-108
GACGTCGGCCGTGGCGCCCGCGCGGGCGGCCGTGGCGGCATCGACTTCGGCTTTCGAGACGGCCTTCATCTGCGTGTTGTACAGCTGGCCGTAGCGCTCGGCGTCCTGTTTGGCGCGCACGAGGTTGGCCTGGGCCTGCACGACCTGCGCCCGGGCGGCCGAGGCCTGCGCCCTGGCCTGCTGGATGGCGGCGTCGGCCTGCACGATCTGCTGCTGCACGCTGGCGATCTGGGCCTGGATCTGCTCGACCTTCACGCCCTGGTCGGCCGGGTCCAGCTCGGCCAGCACGTCGCCGGCCTTGATGACCTGGTTATCCTCGAACAGCACCTTGGTCACGACGCCCGGGATGCGCGACGACACCGGGTGCACGTGGCCCGTGACGTAGGCATTTTCGGTCTCGACGAAGTTATGGCTGCGGTACCACATGCGGCCGCCGGCGGCCAGCGCGGCGGCGGCGATCAGGCCCACCACGATCAGCACGCGCTTCGGAGGCCCCTTGGCGGCGTTGGCCGGTGCCGGTGGGACGGCTGCGGCCGGCTTGTGGTCGACCGTGGTTTGCGTATCAGGCATGTTAGCTCCGAAAGAAATGAAATTAGTCCATCGCATTATTCGACAAGTTTTTGCCAAAGTCAAGAAATGAAACGGTTGCATTTCATTAGAGATTCCACTAGCATGGAGCCCATGGACAAACATATGCATGACGCATCCGAATGCCCCGGCAAGGGCGCGGGCCGGCCCAAGGCCGCCGACGTCGAGGCGCGCACGCAGGAGTTGCTGCATATCGCGGGCACCCTGTTTCTCAAGAATGGCTATACGAAGACGAGCCTCGAATCGATCGCCCGCGCGGCGCACGTCGCGGTGCGCACGATCTATGTGAAATTCGGCGGCAAGGAAGGCCTGCTGGCCGCCGTGCTGGCCGCCAAGCGCCACCGCTTCTTCCGCAGCCAGCCGATGGAGACGGATACCCGTCCGCTGCGCGACATCATCGACGACTTCGCGCACCAGATGTACGCACTGATCACGTCGCAGGAAGCGATCGACCTGCAGCGCATCGTGCTGGCCGAGGCGCCGACGAATCCGGAACTGGCCGAGGCATTCTGGAACAGCGGCCCGCGCATGACGCGCGAGATGCTGGCCCGCTTCTTCGCCCGCCCGGACATCCGCGCCCAACTGCGTCCCGGCCTGCCGCTCGACCTGTTGCCCTGCCACCTGATGAGCACCATCACGGGCGAAATGTTCATGAACCTCATGCGCCCGCAGCACGTCGTCGACCAGGAAAAGGCGAAGCGCGACCTCGAAGGCCGGCTCGAATTGTTTTATTACAGCATCCTGCCGCCAAGAACTTAATTCCTTTTAGCAAAGACAATGTGCGTCATCGCACCGACCTAATCGGTGGGAACAAGTAGCCTGTGGTCTTTGAAGGAGGATGTCATGAACAACAATACAAATAGCAAGACGGCAGTTCGCCGCAAGGAGGGTGCATGAGCAAGTCGTCCCGTTATGAATGGCGCGACCAGCAGGCCGCGCTGCACGAGCGCATGAAGGGCTTCCTCGCCAACCCGAGCAATGAGCAACTCGAGGCCGTCGTCACCGAGATGCGCGCGTATGCGGATGCCGCACAGAGCGGCAGTATCGAGATTCCGCAGGCCTGGACTGCTTACAGTTGAGTTGAACGCATGGTGGGCTCGCATTTCAAGCCCCTGGCTTTAAATGCCCCACCCTCCATTTCACGCCACGCCACCGCATTTCACACCGCTCTACTGCATCTCGTCGCATCGCGCCCATCGCGATAACGCCCCCGGATACATTGCCTCCATCACAACGACACAGATGGAGCCTCCGATGATCCGCACCGCCCTCCTTGCCCAGGCTTTCACCACCCCGCTCGCAACCGCCGCCGATCTCGTCGTCCACGTCGACAACGTCAAGTCGACGTCGGGCCAGGTCATGGCCGCCCTGTACGACAACGCGGACGCCTTCCTCAAGCACCCGGTCCGCGCGGAGCAGGCGAAGGCCGACAAGGCCGGCACGACGCTCGTGTTCCACGACGCGCGTGGCCGAGGGGCCGGTGGCGCTGGCCCGGCTGCCTTATCGCACGCCGCATTGCTTCCATGGTAACTTTCTGGCTGCTTGAGACAGGAACACCATGACCACACCCGCCACGCCCTCGATGCACCCGCTGGAATCGTTCGCGCCCTTCCGGCGCTGGCGCCCTTCGCCGCTGCGCAACCTCGTCTACACGTTCGTGTGGAACGGCATCATCGGCGTCGCGCTGACGTGCGTGGCCCTGCTGTTCGGCAGCCGCGCGCCGGTCGCCACGCTGCTGACGGAAATGCTGTTCGCGTCGAACGTGATCGGCTTCCTCATCCACGGCGTGGTGCACCTGCTGCGCCGCATCGCACCCGGACGGAACAGCACGGCGATGCGGATCGCCAGGGTGCTGCTGACGGCGTGTTGCGCCCTGCTCGGCCTGGCCGTCACGGACGCCGTGCTCGGTGGACGCAGCACCTTCGACGCGCTGCTGCACACGGGCCTGATGGCGCGCTACCTGCCGGGCGCCATCGTGGTCGCGCTGCTGATGGCCGGCGTGCTCACGGCCGGCGAGCGCCGCGTCGCGCGCGAGATCGAGGCGGCGCGCCAGCAGGAGCAAATCGCCGAGGCCGCGCGCCTGCTCGCGGAAGCGCAGTTGCGCACCCTGCAGGCCCAGATCGAACCGCACTTCCTGTACAACACGCTGGCCAACGTCGTGAGCCTGATCGGTTCCGATCCGGTCCGGGCCCGCCACATGCTCGAGCGCCTGATCGATTTCCTGCGCGCGAGCCTGTCGGCCAGCCGCGCGGAGCACGCCACCCTGGGTGCCGAGATCGACCTCGCGCGCGCCTATCTCGACCTGCTGACGGTGCGCATGGGCGCCCGGCTGCGCTACCGCATCGACGTGGACGACGCCTGCCGCGGCGCCGCCATCGCGCCCATGCTGATCCAGCCGCTGGTGGAAAACGCCGTCATGCACGGCATCGAGCCGAAGGTGGATGGCGGCACGATCGTCGTGCGGGCGCGCCGGACGGATGCGGGTTGGTGCGTGGAAGTGGCCGACGACGGGGCGGGCTTGACGGCGGCAGCGCCCCGCCCGGGCGGCGGCGTGGGCCTGTCGAATTTGCGCGAGCGCCTGCGCACCTTGCACGGGAATCTTGCTCAAGTACAATTGCTCGAAAATCAAGACGGAGGCGTCACCTCGCGTCTGATCCTGCCTGCATAACGTTTTACCGAGGTGCCATCATCGCCCCCATCCGCGCCCTGCTTGCCGACGACGAACCGCACCTGCTGGCCTATCTCGAAGAACAACTGGCGATCGCATGGCCGGAACTGCGCATCATCGGCCGCGCCGGCAACGGCATCGAAGCGCTGCGCCTCGTGGACGAGCTGGCGCCCGACATCCTGTTCCTCGACATCCAGATGCCCGGCCTGAACGGCCTCGATCTCGCGGCCCGCCTCGTCGATGAGAAGAATGCGCCGCGCGTCGTGTTCACGACCGCGCACGAGGCGTATGCGCTGCAGGCCTTCGAGCACGCCGCGTTCGATTATTTATTGAAACCCATCCGCCTGGAGCGGCTGCAGCGCACCGCCCTGCGCCTGAAGGAAACGCTGTCCGCCCCCGCACCGGCGGCGCCATCGGCCGACATGCTGGCCGGCCTGCTGCGCCAGCTCGGCATGGCGC
>NZ_JBKYMO010000523.1:0-3676 GCF_047302915.1 Massilia sp. CT11-108
ACGCCGTGCCGCGCGAACTGGGCATGGAGCTGCTCGCGCGCCGGCCCGACCTGCAGGCCGCGCGCTGGCGCATCGAGGCGCAGCTGGGCCGCGTGGCCGCGAGCGAAGCCGCGTTCCGGCCCGACATCAATCTCGCCGCGGCCATCGGCCTCGATGCGACGTCGCTCGGCAAGCTGCTGCGCTACCCGAGCCGCACCCCACTGATCGGCGCGACGCTGGACCTGCCCCTGTTCGACAGTGGCCGCCTGCACGCCCAGCTGGGCCAGGCGCGCAGCAGCCGCGACGAATTGCTGGCCGAGTACAACGAGGCCGTGCTGAACGCGGTGCGCGACGTCGCGCGCGAAGCGGCCACCCTGCAAGGCATCGCGCAGGAGGCGGCAGCACACGCCGCGACCATTGACGCGAGCCGCAAGCTGGCCGCGAACGCCGAGGCGCGCATGCAGCGCGGCCTCGCCGACCGCGCCGCGGTCCTGCAGGCGCGGCTGGCCGTGCTGCGCCAGCGCGACGTCGACCTGCAGTTGACGGATGCCCGCCTGCAGACGCAGGTCGCCCTCGTGAAGGCGCTCGGCGGCGGTTATCACACCCAATCGAATACCAAATAAAACCATGAGCACCCAAGCACCCACCAACAACAAGCGCCGCGTCGTCCTGGCCGGCATCACCGCCGCCTTCCTCGCCGCCGGCGCGGCCTATGCGGCCTATTACGCCCTGGTCCTGTCGAAGCGCGTCGAGACGGACAACGCCTACATCGGCGGCAACCTCGTGAACGTGTCGTCGCAGGTGACGGGAAGCGTCGTCGAGATCCGCGCCGACGAGACCCAGCTCGTGCAGGCGGGTACGGAGATCGTGCGCCTCGATCCATCCGATGCCGAGGTCGCGCTGGCCCAGGCCGAGGCGCGGCTGGGCACCGCCGTGCGCCAGCAGCGCGAGCGCTACACGAACGTGGCGCAGTACGAGGCCCTCGTCGACCAGCGCCGCGTGGAACTGAAGTCGAAGCAGGAAGACCTGGCACGGCGCGCGCCGCTGGCCGCGGACAACATCGTCTCCGGCGAAGACGTGGCGCACGCCCGCCGCGCCGTCGACGATGCGCAGGCGGCACTTGTCGTCGCGCAGAAGCAGCTGGCGGCCGCGCGCGTGACGGTGGCCGGCGTCTCCCCGGCCGAACACCCGAACGTGCTGGCCGCGAAGGCCGACTACCTGTCCGCGTGGCTCGCCGCGCGCCGCAACGCCATCGTCGCGCCGGTGTCGGGCTATGTCGCCAAACGCAGCGTGCAGGTGGGCAGCCGCATCGCACCGGGCGCGCCGCTGCTGTCGATCGTGCCCCTGGACCAGCTGTGGGTCGACGCCAACTTCAAGGAATCGGAACTGCGCGACATCCGCGTGGGCCAGGCGGCCACCATCGAGGCGGACATCTACGGCAGCAAGGTCGTCTACCACGGCAAGGTCGTGGGCCTCGGCGCGGGCACGGGGAGCGCGTTCTCGCTGCTGCCGGCGCAGAACGCGACGGGCAACTGGATCAAGGTCGTGCAGCGGGTGCCGGTGCGCATCTCGCTCGATCCGAAGGAACTCGCGGCGCATCCGCTGCGCGTGGGCCTGTCGGCCACGGTCGACGTGGACATCAGCCAGAAAGGCGGCAGCGCGCTGGGCACGGTGGCCGCACCGGCGCCCGCGTATGCGACCACCGTATTGAACCAGCCGTTGCAGCAGGCGCGGGCGGCGACGGATGCCATCGTCGCCAGGAATATGGCCAACTAACGGCCGCGTGGGCTCGGCGAGCCCACCAACCATCAGCCCGGTTCGACCGGCGTCAGCGCGCGCCCGCTGCGGAACCAGCTGCGCACGTTGTCGAGCATGAGCTGCGCCATCGCCGCGCGCGTCTCGTGCGTGGCGCTGCCCAGGTGCGGCGTCAGCAGCACGTTGTCCAGTGCGAAGAAGCGCGGGTCGATGTCCGGCTCGTTGTCGAACACGTCCAGCGCCGCGCCGGCAATGGTGCCCTCCTCCAGCGCCGCGAGCAATGCCGCCTCGTCGACGAGCGTGCCGCGCGCCACGTTCACGAGGTAGCCGTTCGGTCCGAGCGCGTGCTGCACGCGCGCATCGATCAGGTGCTGCGTCTCGGCCCCGCCGGGCGCCACGACGACGAGGATGTCGGAATCGCGCGCGAGCGCGGCCAGGTCGGGCTCGTAGCGCCACGCCAGCTGCTGGTCCGTGCGGCCGTGGTAGGCGAGCGCCACGCCGAACATCTCCAGCCGGCGCGCGATCTCCTTGCCGATACGCCCCATGCCGACGATCCCCACGTGCTTGCCCGCGAGGCTCGTCGCCAGCGGGAAGTTCGCGTTCGTCCAGGCGCCCGCGCGCACGTAGCGGTCGGCCTGCGGCAGGCGGCGCAGCAGCGCCAGCAGGGAGCCGATGCACAGCTCGGCCACGGCCGCGTTCAGTACGTCCGGCGTGTTGGCGACGACGATGCCCCGTTCGGCTGCAAGCGCGCGCGGAATCAGGTCGTAGCCGACGCCGCACGTGGCGATGATTTCCAGCGCCGGCAGGCGCCGCACCACGTGTTCCGGCACCTCCTGGTTGCTGCGCGTGAGGATGGCGCCGACCTCGCTCGCCAGGCCGGGCTCGCGCTCGAGATCCGCGAGGCCGACGCAGCGGAATTCGGCGTCGATCCGGGCCTGGATCTCGGGCGCGAAGCCGCCGATCTGCAGGACCGTCTTCCGCATTACTCTCATTCTGCCGCGCCGATCTCGAGTTCGAACGAAGTCACGCCGTCGACGCCGCCGCGCACCTTGTCGCCCGGGTTCAGCGCGTCCACGCCGGCCGGCGTGCCCGTGTAGATCAGGTCACCCGGCGCCAGCGCGACGAGGCGCGACAGGGCCGCGATCACGTCGGGGATCGGCCAGATCATTTCGTTCAGGTTGCCCTCCTGCTTCAGCTGGCCGTTCACTTCGAGCCAGATGCGCGCTTCTTGCGGGTGACCGGTGCGCGCGACGGGGATCAGCGGGCTGCACGGCGCGGAGGCGTCGAAGCCTTTCGCCATGTCCCACGGGCGGCCATCCTTCTTGGCGAGGGCCTGCAGGTCGCGCCGCGTCAGGTCCAGGCCCACGCCATAGCCCCACACGAGGTCCAGCGCCTGTTCCGGCGCGATGTTCGTGCCGCCGCCTTTCAGTGCGACGACCAGTTCGACTTCGTGATGCAGCTCGCGCGTGGACGACGGGTACGGCACGGTGCCGCTGGCCGGCACGACGGCGTCCGCCGGCTTGGTGAAGAAGAACGGCGGTTCGCGGTTCGGATCGGAACCCATCTCGCGCGCGTGGGCCGCGTAGTTGCGGCCCACGCAGAACACGCGCCGCAGCGGGAAAACCTGGTCGGAGCCGGCCACGGCGAGGGCCGGGACGGCGGGAGGCGTAATGACGAAGCCAGTCATGCGTATCCTTGTAAAGACAGTGTCGGCGCATCGGGCCCAAGGCCGGATGCACCGGACAGCCTATCACAATCGCAAGCTGGACGAAGAGGCAATAACGGTCAGAACGCTTCCCAGTCGCTCTCGGCGGACACCTTCGCGGCAGTGGCCTGCGGACGGGCCGGCGCCTTCGCAACCGGCTTGCTCAAGCGCGGTGCAGACGCGGGAGTCATCGCACGTGCCGGCGCTGCCGCCGGCGCGCCGCCGTCGAGCCGGAAC
>NZ_JBKYMO010000524.1:0-3653 GCF_047302915.1 Massilia sp. CT11-108
GCGATTCCCCGACCTTGCCGCCGAGTGAGATCACCGTCCCGTGCACCGGCGACGGAATCTCCACGGTCGCCTTGTCCGTCATGACGTCGGCCAGGATCTGGTCTTCGACGATCGCATCGCCCGGCTGCACGCGCCACGCGACGACTTCCACTTCCGCGATGCCTTCGCCCAGGTCCGGCATCTTGATCACATGCTGCCCCATCACGCCTCCATCGCTCGTTTGAATGCCGCGCCCACGCGGTCCGGCCCCGGAAAATACGCCCATTCCTGCGCATGCGGGTAGGGCGTGTCCCAGCCCGTCACGCGCTCGATGGGCGCCTCGAGGTGGTAGAAGCAGTGTTCCTGCACGAGGGCCGCGAGTTCCGCGCCGAAGCCGCTCGTGCGGGTCGCTTCGTGAACGACGACGCAGCGGCCCGTCTTCCTGACGGATGCGACGACCGTCTCGAGGTCCAGCGGCCACAGGGTGCGCAGGTCGATGATCTCGGCGTCGATGCCCGTCTCGTTCGCGGCCGCCTCGGACACCCACACCATCGTGCCGTACGTGAGCACGGTGAGGTCGGCGCCTTCTCTGAACACGGCGGCCTTGTCCAGCGGGACCGTGTAATAGCCTTCCGGGACTTCGCCCTTCGGGTGCTTCGCCCACGAGACGACGGGGCGGTCGTGGTGGCCGTCGAACGGACCGTTGTACAGCCGCTTCGGTTCCAGGAAGATGACGGGGTCGTCGTTCTCGATCGCGGCGATCAGCAGGCCTTTCGCGTCGTACGGATTCGACGGCATCACCGTGCGCAGCCCGCACACGTGCGTGAAGAACGCTTCCGGGCTCTGGCTGTGCGTCTGGCCGCCGTAGATGCCGCCGCCGCAGGGCATGCGGATCGTCAGCGGCGCGGTGAAATCGCCTGCCGAGCGGTAGCGCAGGCGCGCCGCTTCCGACACGATCTGGTCGGTCGCCGGATAAAAATAGTCGGCGAACTGGATCTCGACGACGGGCCGCAACCCGTACGCCGCCATGCCCACCGCCGTGCCGACGATGCCGCCTTCCGAGATCGGCGCGTCGAAGCAGCGCTGCTTGCCGTATTTCGCCTGCAGGCCGTCGGTCACGCGGAACACGCCGCCGAAATAGCCCACGTCCTGGCCGTAGATGACGACGTTGTCGTCGCGCCCGAGCATGACGTCCATGGCCGAGCGGAGGGCCTGGATCATCGTCATCGGGGTGGTCTTG
This sequence comes from Massilia sp. CT11-108, assembly GCF_047302915.1. Lineage (NCBI taxonomy): Bacteria > Pseudomonadati > Pseudomonadota > Betaproteobacteria > Burkholderiales > Oxalobacteraceae > Massilia > Massilia sp. CT11-108. Next base: position 1,220 of record NZ_JBKYMO010000524.1, read on the forward strand.
ATGTCGTTGTCGATGTCGCGCTTCATGTCACACCCCCAGTTGCTGGCGTTGGCGGCGCAGGTGTTCGGGCATGTCCTTGTAGACGTCCTCGAACATCGACGCGGCGCTCGGCACGCGGCCGTCGATCAGCGTGCCGTGGCGCTCCGCTTCCTTCTGCGCGGCCAGCACCTCGGCTTCCAGTTCGGCCTGCAGGGCCTCGTGTTCCGCGTCCGACCACCAGCCTTTGCCGATCAGGTGGCGGCGCAGGCGGCCGATCGGATCGCCCAGTGGGAAATAGGTCCATTCGTCGGCGGGCCGGTAGCGCGACGGGTCGTCCGACGTCGAGTGCGGCCCGGCGCGGTACGTCACCCATTCGATGAGCGTGGGACCGAGGTTGCTGCGCGCCCGCTCGGCGGCCCAGCACGACGCGGCATACACGGCCAGGAAATCGTTGCCGTCCACGCGCAGCGACGCGATGCCCGCGCCGACGCCGCGGGCGGCGAAGCTGACGCTCTCGCCACCGGCGATGGCCTGGAAGGACGAGATCGCCCACTGGTTGTTGACGACGTTCAGTATCACGGGCGCCTGGTACACGTGCGCGAACGTGAGGCCCGTGTGGAAATCGCTTTCCGCCGTGGCGCCGTCGCCGATCCAGCCGGACGCGATCTTCGTGTCGCCCTTGATCGCGGACGCCATGGCCCAGCCGACCGCCTGCGGGATCTGCGTCGCGAGGTTGCCCGAGATCGTGAAGAAACCTTTGTTCTTCACGGAATACATCACGGGCAGTTGGCGGCCCTTCAGCGGGTCCGCCTCGTTCGACAGCAGCTGGCACACCATGTCCACGAGCGGATACTCGCGCGCCATCAGCAGGCTTTGCTGGCGGTAGGTGGGGAAGCACATGTCGCCATCCTTCAGGGCGAGCGCATGGGCGCTGCCGATGGCCTCCTCGCCGAGCGAGGTCATGTAGAACGACAACTTCTTCTGGCGCTGCGCGATCACCATGCGCGCGTCGAAGATGCGGGTCTTCATCATCGTTCTCAGGCCGAAGCGCAAGGTGTCGCGGTCGAGGCCCGGATCCCACGGGCCGACGGCATTGCCGTCGTCGTCCAGCACGCGGATCATGCCGGCGGCAAGTAGCGCCGTGTCCTGGTAGCGGACGTCGACGGGCGGCCGGGGCGTGTCGCCGGCCCGGTGGATGTCGAGGTAAGAAAAATCGGTCTTGCAACCCGGGCGGCCGGTAGGCTCCGGGACGTGCAGCGACAGAGGTGTACTCTGGCTCATAAACGCTGTCCCCCTTGGTAAGGTGTGTGTGCGGCAGCAACATATTAATTCCGGAAAGACGGCGCACGGGTGCTTTCGCCGGGAATTTTCGTGCTGCCCTGCAGCATGCCGGCACGGGATCGCCGCGCGCGCGCCCGCCGCATCTGGCCCGCACCTTAGCATGCGGTGCAGCGGACAGGGGCCGATCCGGACAAGGTCGCGAATCGTGTGACCGCACGATGGTAAACGCGATTAAAATCGCGGACTTCAGAATATTCCAGCGGGCAGATTCACACGATGTCGACTCAGGCGGCTCCGGTCAGGACCTTTGGTGCGGGCGGCGGCCTGCTAGGCGGAATCATCGACGACTACGACTGGGCCGGCACGAGCCTCGGCCCCATCTGCCGCTGGCCGGACGTCGTCCGTACGACCGTCGAACTGATCCTGCGTTCGCCCGTGCCCATCGTCACGTTATGGGGCGAGGACGGCGTCATGATCTACAACGACGCGTATTCCGGCGTCGCGGGCGGACGCCATCCGCGCCTGCTTGGCTCCAGGGTGCGCGAAGGCTGGCCCGAAGTGGCCGACTTCAACGACAACGTGATGAAAGTCGGCCTGGCCGGCGGCACGCTGTCGTACCGCGACCAGGAACTGACCCTGCACCGCAGCGGCAAGCCCGAGCCGGTGTGGATGAATCTCGATTACTCGCCGATCGTCGATGCGGCCGGCGCCGTCGTCGGCGTGATCGCCATCGTCGTCGAGACGACGGCGAAGGTGCGCGCCGAGCGCTGGCTGAGCGGGGAACACGACCGCCTGCAGACGATGTTCGAGCAGGCGCCCGGCTTCATGGCCCAGCTGGCGGGCGCCGACCACGTGATCCAGTCCGCGAACGCAGCCTATCGCGCGCTTGCCGGCCAGCGCGACCTGCTCGGCAAGCCGCTGCGCGACGCGCTGCCGGAGACGGTGCCGCAGGGCGTGATCGCGATCCTCGACCAGGTCTACCTCACCGGCACGACCTACACCGCGACCGCGAGCCCGTTGTGGCTGGCCGACAGCCGCGGCAACCGCCGCCTGCACTACGTCGATTTCGTCTACCAGCCCGTGAAGCGCGAGGACGGCACCGTGTTCGGCATCTTCGTGCAGGGCGGCGACGTCACGGTGCGCGTCGAGGCCGAGCGGGCGCTGCGCGAGAGCG
>NZ_JBKYMO010000525.1:0-3651 GCF_047302915.1 Massilia sp. CT11-108
GCCGCGAGCTTCGCCTCGGCCCACGCCTCGCCGTCCGTGCGCAAGTTCGCGCGCGAACTGGGCGTCGACCTGAACAAGGTGAAGGGTTCCGGTCCGAAGGGCCGCATCACCCAGGAAGACGTGCAGGGCTTCGTCAAGTCGGCACTGGCCGCAGGCCCGACGGCCGCTCCGGCCGCAGCCGGCGGTGGCGCAGGCCTGAACCTGCTGCCATGGCCGTCGCTGGACTTCTCCAAGTTCGGCGAGACCGAAGCGCAGCCGCTGTCGCGCATCAAGAAGATCTCCGGACCGAACCTGCACCGCAACTGGGTCATGATCCCGCACGTGACGCAGTTCGAAGAAGCCGACGTCACCGACCTGGAAGACCTGCGCGTCGAATCGAATGCCGCGTATGCCAAGGCCAAGTCGCCGGTCAAGCTGACCATGCTGGCGTTCGTGATCAAGGCCTCCGTCGCCGCGCTGAAGAAGTTCCCGAACTTTAACGCGTCGCTGGACGAAGCCAACGGCCAGCTGATCCTCAAGAAGTACTACAACATCGGCTTCGCGGCCGACACGCCGAACGGCCTGGTCGTCCCGGTCATCAAGGACGCCGACAAGAAGTCCGTGTCGCAGATCGCCACCGAGATGGGCGAGCTGTCCGCACAGGCGCGCGAAGGCAAGCTGTCGCCGGCAAACATGCAGGGCGCGACCTTCACGATCTCGTCGCTGGGTGGCCTGGGCGGTACCGCGTTCACCCCGATCATCAACGCGCCGGAAGTCGCGATCCTGGGCCTGTCCAAGTCCTCGATGAAGCCGGTGTGGGATGGCAAAGCCTTCCAGCCGCGCCTGATGCTGCCGCTGTCGCTGTCGTTCGATCACCGCGTGATCGACGGTGCCGCCGGCGCCCGCTTCACGACCTACCTGGCCGATGTCCTGGCCGACCTGCGCAAGACGCTGCTGTAAGGAGAGCCCATGAGCACCGTTGAAGTCAAAGTCCCGAATATCGGCGATTTCAAGGAAGTCGAAATCATCGAGCTGATGGTCAAGCCCGGCGACACCATCAAGGTCGACCAGTCGCTGGTCACTGTCGAATCGGACAAGGCCAGCATGGAGATCCCGTCGACCCACGCCGGCGTCGTGCAGGAACTGAAGGTCAAGGTCGGCGACAAGGTGAGCGAAGGCTCGCTGCTGCTGACCGTCGACGATGCCGGCGCTGGCGCTGGCGCGGCACCTGCTGCAGCGCCGGCACCCGCTGCGGCCGAGCAGGCACCGGCCAACAAGCCGGCCGATTCGTATGCTCCAGCCCACCCGACCCCGTCGGCACCGGCAGCACCCATTCCGAACGCGGCCAGCTACACCGGCCCGGTCGACGTCGAATGCGAGATGATGGTGCTGGGCGCCGGCCCCGGCGGCTACTCGGCCGCCTTCCGCTCGGCCGACCTGGGCATGAACACCGTCCTCGTCGAGAAGTACGCGACGCTGGGCGGCGTGTGCCTGAACGTGGGCTGCATCCCGTCCAAGGCGCTGCTGCACGTGGCGCACATCATGGACGAGACGGCGCACATGGCCGATCTCGGCGTGTCGTTCGCCAAGCCGGACGTCGACATCGACAAGCTGCGCGCGTACAAGGACAAAGTCATCAAGACGATGACGGGCGGCCTGGCCGGCATGGCCAAGGCGCGCAAGGTCAATGTCGTCCAGGGCGTGGGTAAATTCCTGAGCCCGAACCACATCGAAGTGACGGCTGCCGACGGCGCGAAGAAGGTCGTCGCGTTCCAGAAGGCGATCATCGCGGCCGGTTCGGCTGTGGTAAAACTGCCGTTCGTGCCGGAAGATCCGCGCATCGTCGACTCCACCGGCGCGCTGGAACTGCGCCAGGTGCCGAAGCGCATGCTCGTCATCGGCGGCGGCATCATCGGCCTGGAAATGGCGACCGTGTACTCGACGCTGGGTGCGCGCATCGACGTCGTCGAGATGATGGATGGCCTGATGCAGGGTGCGGACCGCGAGGCCGTCAAGGTCTGGCAGAAGTTCAACGCATCCCGCTTCGACAACATCATGTTGAAGACCAAGACCGTCGGCGTGGAAGCGCTGCCGGAAGGGATCAAGGTCACGTTCGAAGCCGCCGAGGCAGGCCAGCCGGCACCGGAAGCGCAGGTCTACGACCTCGTGCTGGTGGCCGTGGGCCGCAGCCCGAACGGCAAGAAGATCGGCGCGGAAGCGGCCGGCGTGGCGGTCACCGACCGTGGCTTCATCCCGGTCGACGGCCAGATGCGCACGAACGTCCCGCACATCTTCGCTATTGGCGACCTGGTGGGCCAGCCGATGCTGGCACACAAGGCCGTGCATGAAGCCCACGTCGCCGCGGAAGCCGCGCACGGCGAGAAGGCCTACTTCGATGCGAAGGTGATCCCGTCGGTCGCGTACACCGATCCGGAAGTGGCATGGGTCGGCCTGACGGAAGACGAAGCGAAAGCCAAGGGCATCAAGGTCGAGAAGGGCCACTTCCCGTGGGCCGCATCGGGCCGCGCCGTCGCCAACGGCCGCTCGGAAGGCTTCACGAAGCTGCTGTTCGACGCCGAGACTCACCGCATCATCGGCGGCACGATCGTCGGCACGAGCGCCGGCGACATGATCGGCGAGGTCGCGCTGGCCATCGAGATGGGCGCGGACGGCGTGGACATCGGCAAGACGATCCATCCGCACCCGACCCTCGGCGAGTCGATCGGCATGGCGGCGGAAGCCTACGAAGGCGTCTGCACCGACCTGCCGCCGCCGCGCAAGCGTTGATCCAGGCGTTGTACGTCGTAAAGGAACCGGGGCCATGTGCCCCGGTTTTTTTTACGGTCGATTTGTTCCGTCAAGCCGGCGTTGCAGCATGTCCTTTGCCACGGCAAGCGCGTTGTCCGGCGTCGCCGCGACATCCGGTGCGACGCCCACGCCTTCCCAGTTGGTGTGGGTAATGGGACTGATGGTGCGCGCACTGGGTATCGCGGCGAAAAAATGGTCGCCGAGGCGGAAGGGACGTGTCGGGTGGGCGCCGCCCCAGGTCCGTTCGCCGATCAGCGTGGCGCGTTTCAGCGCCTGCATCGTGTAGGCGAAGTCTTCGCCAGCCGACATCGTGCCGGGGCCCGTCAGGATCAGGACCGGCTTCTTGCCGCCATAGCGCTTGCCGTCCAGCTGGTCGACCGTCCAATGCTGCGTGGCGACGCCGGTATCGCGATCCCAGATGTCGTTGACGCGCGTACGCTCGTCGACGAAATAGCTGACCAGTAGAGCCACCCCGTCCGGTGTGCCGCCGTGGTTGTTGCGCAGGTCGATGATCAGACCGTCGGTATCGGCGAGCTTGTCCATCGCAGCCGCATATCTTGGGGCCACGAGGAAAGGCGGCGGGAAGCCGGAAAGGTCGAGGTAGCCGATCCTGGGGCCCAGGCGATCGACTTTTTCCACGCCGAGGCTGGACGCGAGGATACGCTGGCGCACATCAGGGGGCGCGATCCGCTCCCACTCGGCCAGCGTCGTGGGGCGCGGCCCGACTTCACGGTCGGGCGGCACCAGATCGGGGTCGAATCCCACGAACAAGTGCTTGTCATGAAGGACGTCGGCAAGATCGGCCGTGAGCTGTTTTGCCAGTTGTTCGCCATCCGTGATCCCATCGTACTTGCCCTCGCGCTG
>NZ_JBKYMO010000526.1:0-3624 GCF_047302915.1 Massilia sp. CT11-108
GCCGCCATCTTCGGCCTGCCGGCCGAGCAGCCGCTCGCGTGGAGCGAACTGCGCGCCCGCATCGACCCGGGCGACCGCGAAAGCGTGCGCCGTGCCGTGCTGCAAGCCTTCGCCGGCCACAGCGACCTCGAACTGGAATGCCGCCTGCCGGGCCCGAGCGGCGAACCGCGCTGGGTGGCGCTCGTGGGCCGCGCCGATTACGCCGACCAGGCGCGGCGCGAAGGCGTGCTCGGCATGACCGGCGTCGTGCAGGACGTCACGGCCCGGCGCAGCGCCGCCGACGCCCTGCGCCAGAGCGAGGAAGTATTGCGCGCGCTGGCCAACACGATCCCGCAGCTGGCCTGGATGGCGCAGGCCGACGGCGCCATCGTCTGGTTCAACGAACGCTGGTTCGAATACACGGGCACGACGCCGGACCAGGTCGTGGGCTGGGGCTGGCAGACGGCCGTCGAGCCGACGGTGCTGCCGGCCGTGCTGGAGCGCTGGAGCGCCAGCATCAAGAGCGGCGACCCGTTCGAAATGGAATACCCGATCCGTGGCGCGGACGGCCAGTACCGCTGGTTCCTCACGCGGGTGAATCCCGTCCGCGACCGCCACGGCAAGGTCTTGCGCTGGTTCGGCACGGACACGGACGTCGACGAGGTCAAGCGGGCCGAGCAGGCGCTGCGGGACGAATCGCACGTGCTCGAACTGCTCAACAGCACCGGCAGCGCGCTCGCTTCCACGCGCGACCTGCGCTCGCTGCTGCAGGTCGCCACGGACGCCGCCACGGGCATCGCCGGCGCGCGCCAGGGTGCGTTCCTGTACCACGGACGCAACGACGGCATCGAGCCCGATGCGAACAACCTGTTCACCCTGTACACCGTGTCCGGCGGCAGTCCGGTCGGATTCGAGGCGTTCGGCGCGTCTGGCCCCACCGGCCTGTTCGGCCCGGGCCTGCTGGACCATCCGGCGGGCGTGATCCGCTCCGCCGACGTCACGCTCGACGCACGCCTGCGTGACGCACCGCCGTTCGCTCTGCCGGCGGGTCACCCGGCCGTGCGCAGCTATCTCGCCGTGCCCGTCGTCGGCCATTCCGGCGAGTTGCTCGGCACCATGTTCTTCGGCCATCCGGAACCGGACGTGTTCAGCGAACGCACGGAACGCATCGTGCGCGGTATCGCGGCCCAGGCCGCCGTCGCCATCGACAACGTGCGCCTGTACGAAGCCGCCCAGCGCGCCGCCGAGGAGCGCAAGGTGCTGCTCGAAAGCGAGCGCCAGGCGCGCGCCGAGGCCGAACGCACGAGCCAGATGAAGGACGAATTCCTGGCCACGCTGTCGCACGAACTGCGCACGCCGCTGTCGGCGATCCTCGGCTGGGCCCAGGTGCTGCGGCGCGGCAGCCGCGACCAGAACGACCTGCAGAAAGGCTTGCAGACGATCGAGCGCAACGCCCGCGCCCAGGCCCAACTGATCGAAGACCTGCTCGACATGAGCCGTATCACGTCCGGCAAGGTCCTGCTCGACATGCAGGCCGTGGCGCCCGCGAGCTTCATCGACGCGGCCATCGAGACGGTGCGCCCCGCGGCCGATGCGAAGAACATCCGTATCGACAAGCAGTACGCGGCCGATCCGGGCCTCGTCGCGGGCGATCCGGCGCGCCTGCAGCAGGTCGTGTGGAACCTGCTGTCGAACGCGATCAAGTTCACGCCGCGCGATGGCCAGGTCAGCATCGAACTCGCGCGCAACGATGCGAGCGTCGCCATCACCGTGCGCGACAACGGCGCAGGCATCCGGCCGGAATTCATCACCCACGTATTCGAACGCTTCCGCCAGGCGGACGCATCGATGACGCGCCGCCACGGCGGCCTCGGCCTCGGCCTCGCGATCGTGAAACACCTGATCGAGCAGCACGGCGGCACCGTCCGCGCCGAGAGCGCCGGCGAGGGCAAGGGCGCCAGCTTCACCATCGAATTACCGCTCGCCAAGCAGCAGCCGCCGGCGACGCGCAGCGCACGCGCCGCGATGATCCTGCCGACGCCCGCCACGCCGGAGATGACGGTGCTCGACCTGTCCGGCGTCAACGTGCTGGTGGTCGACGACGACCGCGATGCGCGCGAACTGATCAAGCGCATCCTGAGCGATTGCGGCGCGTCCGTCCGCATCGCCGCCAGCGCGCGCGATGCGTTCGCCCTGTTCAAGGAACGCGTGCCGAACCTCCTGATCAGCGACCTGGGCATGCCCGAAGTGGACGGTTTCGAACTGCTCGACTGGGTCCGCCACCTGGGGCGCGAGGAAGGCAGCCAGGTCCCGGCCATCGCCCTGACGGCATTCGCCCGCTCGGAAGACCGGCTGAGCGCGCTGGAGGCCGGATTTTCGGCGCATATCTCCAAACCGGTCGAACCGAGTGAACTAATTGCAACAGTTGCTTCCGTTGTCGGCCCCTCCTCTCCGCTCGTGAATCGTGCTGCCGCATCCACGGCGGGCAGAAATGGCGTACGCTAATAGGGACTCGAGTAATTCGAAAGATGTTCCTACCCAAGGACGCGGCGCTGTCCTACAAGAAATTCTCGGCGTTTTGCTAGACTATGAAATGTTGTTCTAGAGCTGGTATGAGTAGTTAAGGAACAAATAATACCGGCCTTGATTTGACGAGAGTACGCATGCCCAGCCGACAAGACATCCTGAACGCGAAGATCCTGGTCGTAGATGATTCCCCGGACAATATCGAATTGATGGAAGAGATATTGCGCGAGGAAGGCTACACCGACGTCAGTTCGACGATGCTGCCGGAACAGGTGTGCCCGCTGCATCGCGAACACAACTACGACCTGATCCTGCTCGACCTGCAAATGCCGGGCCTGAACGGTTTCCAGGTCATGAAAGGCCTGAAGGAAATCGAACAGGGCGGCTACCTGCCCGTGCTCGCCCTGACGGCACAGCCCAGCTTCAAGATCGCCGCGCTGGAAGCGGGCGCGCGCGATTTCATCAGCAAGCCGTTCGACCTGCTCGAAGTGCACAAGCGCATCCATAACATGCTGGAAGTGCGCCTGCTGTACAAGGAACTGGCCCAGTACAGCCGCGCCCAGCAGGAACTGGCGCTGCACGACGCCCTCACCGGCCTGCCGAACCGCCGCCTGCTGGAAGACCGCATCGAAACGGCCCTGCAGCACGCCAACCGCAACCACCACAAGGCCGCGGTGATGTACCTCGACCTGGACGGCTTCAAGGCGATCAACGATACATACGGCCACGCCTACGGCGACGAGATCCTCAAGATGGTGTCGCAGCGCCTGCTGTCGAATTCGCGCAAGGAAGACACGGTGGCGCGCCTGGGCGGCGACGAATTCATCGTCCTGCTGGCCGACGTGCACAGCCTGGCCGATGCGCAGGGACCGGCCGCCAAGCTCGTCGAGGCGCTGTCCGAACCGTTCTTCATCAACGACCTGACCCTGCAGTTGTCGACGAGTATCGGCATCAGCCTGTATCCGGACGACGCGGAAAACGTCGTCGACCTGATCAGCATCGCCGACTACGCGCTGTACGAAGCGAAACGCGCCGGCAAGAACCGCTATTGCGCCAACGGCAGCGCCGCGCGCCAGGCCGCGCTGGCCGTCAAGCCGACCATGCCGCCGCCCGCCACGC
>NZ_JBKYMO010000527.1:0-3623 GCF_047302915.1 Massilia sp. CT11-108
CGCGCGACCGCACGGTGTCCGGCGGATCGGGCCACGCTTCGCCGTCGACGATCCAGCCATCCTTCGATGGCCCGAGCTGCTCGTAGCGGAACGTCCACAGCACCGACGTGGCCGGCGCGGCCTTGTGGCAGACGGTGCCCCAGCGTTCGCGGACCGTCTCTTTCTGGTACTCGCTGCGCGTGAACGCTTTCGGCGTGGCGTTCGGCGTCCAGGCCAGCAGCGCGAGCTGCACTTCGAGCTGGGCGCTGGCCGGGTCGATCGGGTTCTTGAGCGTCCACCACACGGACGGCTTGTCGCCGTCGCCGATCGGGCCCACCAGTTCCACCTTCGTGATTTCGTAGCGCACCCAGTTCTTGCCCTGCTGCTGCCAGCCGTTCTCCGCCGCGCCGGGATGGTTCAGCGGCGCGCTGCCGAACACCGTGAGCCCGTCGTCGACCGGCGGCACCGACAGCATCAGCACGGGGATCGCGTCGACCGGCACGGCCGGCGTCTGGTCGGTGGTACCGCCTTCGGTCGCCGTGCCGATGGCGCCGTCGACCGGGCGATCCGTGCCCGTGCCCAGCACCAGCGCGGGCGAGCGCGAGACGAGCTTCAGATCGCGCACGAGCGGCGGGGCAGGGAGCTTCGGCACGTTCGTGGCGCCCAGGTGGAAGTCGACGCAACCCTTGATCGTGAAGAAGAACAGGTCCACTTCGCCGCAGATCTCGCCGTCGATCCTGGAGATGCGTTCGCGCCGACCGTCCGGCAGCACGTTCTCGCCGACGTCCACGTCCAGCTCCGCGTAGGCGCTGATGCTGAGGATGAACAGCACCAGTTCGCCGCGCACGTACAGCCGGCCCGCGAGGCGGAACGGGTCGAAGCCGAGCACCGCGTCGAAGCCGGCGCCGATGCGCAGGTACAGCCGTGCCGGCACGCTGCCCCACGTGAACGCGGCGCGCAGGCCGGTGCCGATGGCGAAGCCGTAGACTTGCGGCAGGCCGGCGTCGGGATAGGCGGGCAGGCCGTTCCCGGACAACATCAGGTAGCCGGACGCGTCGATCACGGACAGGATCGTGCATTGCACCGGGTCGCTGCGCTGGCCGAGGTACAGGTGCCAATCCTCGCCCTTCTTGAGGTTGAAGAACGCTTCGATCGGCACGCGGATCTTGATCAGCGGGTCGATCGTGTAATCGGCGACGATGCCGATCGTGAGCGTGCCGCGGCCGGCGTCCAGGTCGATCACGGCCAGCAGATTGCCCTCGGCGTTCTTGTCCTTCAGCGCGGGCATCGGTTGCAGCAGGCGCGCCTTCATCATCAGCAGGATGCGCGGGCCGGGCAGTTCGAGCATGAACACGCCCTTCAGGTTGAACACGACGCTGCTGCCCATCGTGCCGATCGTCGCGCCCACGCCGAACGCCCAGTGGTCCGGATTGCCCTTCCACGCGTCGGGATTGGTCGGATTGCCGCCGGCCCGGTTCTTCAGCCAGTCGAGAGCGATCGTGGGGCCGGTCAGCCCGTCCTCGTCGCGCGCGTAGTGCATCGCGAACATGCCGAGGAAGCCGTAGATGCCGAGGCCCGAGCCGCCGAGCGGAATCGCGACCGGCAGCTCCAGCTCCAGCGCGACGAACACGCCCGTGCGGCCTTCCACGTGCGTCACCTTGAGCACGGCGCGCACGCGGGTGTCGATCGGGACCAGCTGCAGGTCGATGGCGCCGGCGACTTCCTCGCCCAGTTCGAAGCTGCCCTTGCCGACCAGGACACCGGGGATGTTCACGCCGGCGCCGAACGCGGTCAGCTCCACGCCCGCCACGCCGCCTTCCTCGGCGAATTTCAGGCGCACGCGCGCGCGGTCGAACGTGACGACGCCCAGGTCAGCGTTCAGGCCCAGGTCGAATTCGAACGACAGCGGATTGGTACGCGCCACGCGCGCGCCAAGGATCTTGATGAACTGGCCGAGCGGATCGGGCACCGTGATGCCGCCGCCGCTCGTGAGATCGATCGAATAGCCGCGCGACGAATCGAACACGGGGCGGAACTGGAAATCGCGCTCGCCCGGCGTATTCCCGAAGCGCATGCCGATCGCCTTGTAGCGCACGGACAGCGGCGACTCGCGCGGGATGGTCAGCAAGGTGATCCCGCCGATTTTCACGTTCGCCGACACGGCGGTCTCGATGTCGCCCAGGATCGCCACCTCGGTGCCGTTGGCGCGCTTGCGCACAGCGATTTCTCCGCCCCACAGCACGACGCGTTCGACGTTGAAGTAGCCGGCCTGCGCGAGCCCGGTCGCGAGTGCCACGCCGCCGACCGCGAGCACCGCCGGCACCATGTCGCCGGACGCCGGGTTGGCGGGGGCGGCGGCGTCGAGCAGGGGCGCGAACAGGGCCGTCATGCCGAGCAGGTTGCGGCCGAAGTGTCCCTCCGCGAGCAGCGGCTGGCCGGGCAGTTGGCCCGTCATCACGAGGCCGTCCTTGTCGGCAGGGTCCGCACCCAGGTACGCGAGCGCGCTCCAGTCGCCCGTCGCGTTATCGATCTGGAAGACGATGCGCGCCTTGATCACGCCATCCATCGGATTGCTGCCCATGCCGCGCAGGACGGGCTCCATGCCCGGGTCGCCGCCGTTCTGCTGGATGAACTGTTCGGACGGCGTGTTGATGTCGAATTCGCCGTAGACCTCGACCGCCACGAACTCGTCGCGCACGATGCGCACCTTGGCGCCCAGCGCGCGGAACCAGCTGGGCGGCGTCGGCTGCGTCGGGGCCGGGTCGGGCGTGTTCACGGGGATCTGCGGCACCTTGGTTGCGCCGCGCGACACCGTGCCCTTCGTGACGGTGCCGGTCAGCGGCGCGGCCGGCAGCCTGGCATCGGCGCGCCAGTTCGTGCGGCGCGTGTCGAGGTCGGAACTGCCCACCGGCCCGCGGCCGAGGAGGGTGAAGTGGAGGTTCTTGCCCGGTGCCGCGGCGCGGATGATGTGCGCAAACGCTTCCGCGCGCCGGCGCGACAGCAGGAAGTTGTAGTCGACGTCGTTCGGGTCGTCCTCGTTGCTGGCCCAGCCCGTGATCTCGATGGTGGACCCGGCCGGTACGCGGTCCAGGCGCGCCGCGTAGGTGCTGCCCACGGGATTGCCCGTGAACGGGCTTTCCGCCGCATCGGTGGCGGCCGCGCCGGTGCTGGAATTGGCCGGCCTGGTCACGTCGGCGGTCGGCGTGGAGCCCACGGTGCCGGGCAGGCCCGCCACGTAATCGATGCCGGTGGTCGGGTCGTGCTCGGGCAGTTGTTTGTTCGTCGGGCGGTCGAAGCGGAAATAGGCAGTCACCGTCTCCGGGCCTGCGCCCACGGCCGGCGTGGTCGCTTCCACTTCGGCCGACTCGTTCTCGCCCAGTTCGACGGTGCAGTCTGCGCCGGCGGGATAGTCCTTCGCCGGCGCCGCGGGCGGCTTGCGCACCTTCCACGTGGTGGCGGGGTCAGGCGGATCGAGCGTGATCGTGATGCTCGAATGGTTGCGCGCCTTGAGGCGGAACGGGGGCGCGCCGACCGGCGTGCCGTCGCGCGTGATGCTGCCGGTGTCGAACTGCGCCTCCGCGACGATGGGCGTGCCCGGCTTGGTGCTGCCGGTCTTCGGGCCGGCCGCGATGGTCAGCTGGGCC
>NZ_JBKYMO010000528.1:0-3611 GCF_047302915.1 Massilia sp. CT11-108
CGCCCAGCGGATCTCGCGGTGGGCATCGAGCAGCTTGTACATCGTCGGCCGCGAGATGCCCAGGTCGCGCGCCGCAAGCCGTCGGACATCACGGAGGCCGAAGTGTTGCGGGCGATGGCGGCGAACGAGTGGAACATCCAGGCCGCGGCGCGCGACCTGGGCATCTCGCGGCCGACGATGTACAAGCTGCTCGATGCCCACCGCGAGATCCGCTGGGCGGAGCGGATTCCCGCCGATGAGATCGAACGCGCACTGGCCGCGTGCGCGGGCGACGTCGGGCGCTGCGCGGAATTGCTCAGGACGCCGACGGAGTCGTTGCGACGGGAAGTGCGGCGGTTGCGGGAGAGTGCCTGATTACTCGCAGTCGCGCGAGCCGACTTGCATCTCCGGATCCGGCAGGTAATAGAACGAGGTCGTGCCGTTGCCGTTGTGCGCGGAGAACGATACCGAAAATCCCCACAGGCCCATGTTGGCACCGACTGTCAGCGTGGAATGCGCTTTGAGGTTGATGCGATTGCCTTCTGAGAACGGCGAGGAGCCGCGGCAGCCGTTTTGCATCTGGCCGCTGATCAGGACGCATTCCGCGACGTCGCCGGGACCGTCGAACTGGAACGCGACTTTGTCGCCCGGCTGCGCCTCGAACACGTCCCCGTCTTCACGCTGTACGCCGTTCAGGCTCCAGGTGGCGAGGGGCTGATCTTGAACGTAGCTGATGGTGAGTTGATAAGTTTGCGGCATGATGCTCCTTTCGGTTTGCGGGCGGAGGGATTAAACGGGGCGGATCATTCGGGGTGATACCCCGGGTCGCGGCGAAGTGAGACCAAGTCGGGTTCCGCTTCGATGTACTTGAGTGGATAGCCGAGCCGTACGGCATTGGCGATTGCGCCGAGGGCAAGGGCGCGCAGGCCCAGGAGTTCGTAGGCTAATCCCGCGCGGAACTGGACGTCTGCGCTGTCGGGAGCGAGCGTGACCGCGCGCGACATCAATGCCAACGCTTGAGTCTTGTCGCCTGCGCGTGCTGAATACAGGCCCATGCGCGAGACAACCACGACGTCGTTCGGTGCCCGTTCGAGCTTGGGTGCAAGCAGGCGGCGTGCCCTGTCGTACGCCTGACGCGCTTCTTCTTCACGACCCGGAATCCATAGCAACGTATCGCCCAGATTCGCCCAATTGATGTAGGAACCCGGCGCGCCGCGTGTAGGGGAGACTGCGTTTTCAAACGCGTCGACGGCACCAACGTAGTCGCCTCGCAGGAACAATATATTGCCGAGATTGCCGTACAGCTTTGCACTTGGCCGTACCTGGAGGCCACGCTGCAGGATCCTTGCCGCTTCGTCCGCACGGTCCTGGCGCATCAAAGTCGCGGTCAAGTTGGCGTATGCCTGCACTGCGTCCGGTTCAAGTGCAATGCTGTGACGAAAAGCTTGTTCGGCCGCCGAGTAGTTCGCTTGTTCGTACTCCACACTGCCCAGCTCGTCGAAGAATACGCGCTCGCTTGGGAAGCGCCGGGTTGCCTCGGCGAGTAGCGCGCGCGCCTCCGGGTAACGCCGAGCACGCCGCAACGTTTCGACCTTGAAGTACCAGGCGTAGTAATTGGTCGGGTCGAGATGAAGCGCGCGCTCGAAAGCGGCCAGCGCATCGTCGAAGCGTCCCCGGCTTTCCTGTGCTGCTCCGTTTGCGACATGGCTGAGTGCTAACTGGTCGTTGAGTTTGAGCGCCTGTTGCGCGCTGGCCACCGCTTTTTGAAGCCAGGTCTCGTCCTGGCTGTCGTTTCCGTAGCGCATGTTATAGACGAGCGAGATACCGGCTACGGCAGCCGCGTTCTCGGGCGTGCGTGCGAGGATTCGCTCGAAATCCAGCTGCGCATCTTCGAGACTACCGGGCCTGTCGAACAATTTGAGCGCGGCCAACCCTTTTTCCATGCTGGCGGCTTCGGAATAAGGAACCAGGACCTCCTGGACCGATGGCCGAAGCGTGCGCAGGTAGGGCACACCTTGCCACCATGCCGTGCCAAGTACGGCGGCCGTCAACGATGCGGCGCACACCAACTTCGTCCTTCGCGACATGGCACGCCACTCATGCGAGGCCGTGTTTGTCGATCCAGTCGGCTGGTCACCGCTCAGCTCGGCAAAGCGGCGCGCGACTTCGTCCATACTCTCGATGCGCTGTTCGGGCTGCCGCGCCGTCATCGCTCGTATGAGGGCGATGACCCGCGTGTCGAGACTGTCCGGATAATCCCACCCGTCTGACGACGTCTGTACGAGGGCGGCGGCCAGCGCGAGGCCGTGCAATGTGGAGAACGGTCGCTTGCCGCACGTGAGTTCGTACAGGATCACGCCGAGCGCGTACACGTCCGCGCCCGGGTCCGGCGTCGCGCCCTGCAGGCGCTCGGGCGCCATGTAGGCGATCGTACCCTGCGGATCGGTCTGGCCTGTCGCTGCGACCTCGCCCAGCGAGACGGTCTCGGTGGCCAGCGCGTCCTGGCGCAACGCGAGGCCGAAGTCGAGGATGCGCACGCGTCCGTTCTCGTCGACCATCAGGTTCGACGGCTTGATGTCGCCATGCACGAGACCGGATGCGTGGGCATCGCGCATGGCTTCCGCCACCTGGCCGACCCAGTCGAGTGCGAGCGGCAGCGCGACTGTTTCCGACTGCAGGATCTCTTTCAGCGTGCGGCCATGCACCAGTTCCATGACGATGAACTGGCCTGCGGCATCCTCTTCGACCGCATGAACCTTGACGAACGCGGGATGACGCAGCGAAGCGGCCAGGCGCGCTTCGCGCACGAGGTCCGTGCCCGCCGTGCCGCCATGGCGGATGGCCTTGATAGCGACGCTGCGGTGCAGGCGCGTGTCCCAGGCTTCGTGGACCTCGCCGAAGCCGCCTTCTCCGAGGCGGGCGCGCAGTTCGTAATGCCCGGACTGACCGCGCCGCGGCGCCTGGTCGGATGTCCTGTTCGCTTCAGGAAGAGTGGTTGCCGCCATGACCGTAAATATGTGATGTACGGCAACATTATATCGATAAAGCAACTACACGGCTGGGAAATCGTGACCAGCCAGATAAGACGTGACGCGAATGCAACTCAGCCCCGCGGCGCCCGTTCCGGCGCCACGAACGCCAGCGCTTCCTCGAACGAGCGCAACACGATGTCGACATGCTCCTCGACCGTCGGCTGCGGCACGGGCGACTGGTCGAACGGCAGCTTGACGGTGGCGAGCAGCGCATCCGGCAGATGGGCGCGCAACTCCGTGACGGCGTTCAGCCAGTCCCCGAGCCGGTCTTCCACCGGGTAGGGCAGGATCACGGTGGAGACCAGCTCCGCCTTTTCCGGACCGGGCCGGTCGGCCGTGCCGAGCAGGCTGCTGCGCGCATCGATGTTCGCGTCCCGCAGCGCCGACACGAGCAGTTCGGCGAGCAGTTCGTCCCGTTCCGCCGCGAGGGCGGCGCACAGCACGACGGAGTGCGCGGGCACGTCCAGCGAGCCCTGCCAGCGGCCCTGGCGGGTTTCGCGCATCTGGCGCAGGTAGGCGCCCAGGCGTTCAGCCAGTCCCCGAGCCGGTCTTCCACCGGGTAGGGCAGGATCACGGTGGAGACCAGCTCCGCCTTTTCCG
>NZ_JBKYMO010000529.1:0-3610 GCF_047302915.1 Massilia sp. CT11-108
CGCTGATGCGTCGTGACGATCATTAGGAGCGCCCTGCGGACGCGCTGAAGCGAGGCGCTTGTCAGTACCGCAGCAACCGCCGCTCTTTTCCTTGCGCGCTTCGCCGTAACCGGCGCCCAGCAGCGCCGCGGTGATGTCCTGCGTCGACGTGGCGTCCTCGTCGAACTCCACGTGCATCTCGCGGCCGCCCGGTTCGAGGTCGATGCCGCGCACGCCGGGCAGGGTGCACAGGGCGCTCGTGAGGCGTTCGATGTCGGCGAAGGCGAGAGGGGCCGAGAACTGGAAATCGTGTTGCATGATGCTCCTTTTGCGTTGGGTCGTTGGTACACCGTCAGGGTAGGGCGGCCCGCCGCCCTTGTCCTTGAACCGGTTTCAGGTTTTACGAATCAGGCGCAGCCGCCCAGGTAGTGGCACGATGTGCAGCGCGTGCAGCCGTCGACCTTGCGCAACGTCCGCGCGCCGCATTCCGGGCACTTGGCGCCCGTCTCTTCGACCGCCGCGATGTTTGGTGCCGGCACCTCGTCCGGCGTGCCGCGCCGTGCCAGCAGGCGGTCCAGCGCGTCGGCGGGCACCTGGTTGCCGTGGGCGTCCAGGAAACCGCGCCGGATCAGGATCCGCTGCAGCATGAAGGCGATGGCCGCAACTTCCGAGTCGTGGTACATCGGCACCTGCACGCCGTCCGCCCGCGTCAGGTGGCCGCAGCGCACCGGCCCCTTTTCCCACACGACGGCGCGCATGTCGGCGAGCGCCTTGGCGATGGAGCTGCCGGCGCGCGCGGCCAGCGACAGCAGGCGCATCGTGGACGTGATCCACTGGTGGCCGTCGCTGCGCTGGTTCGCGGGCATGAAGAACTCGAACGGGCGCTCGATGGCGAGGTCGCGCCCGTTCAGCCGTCCTTCCACGCGCATGAAGCTGATGGTCAGATAGACCGTCTTCTTGCCTTCCTGGGTCGTGTATTCGACCTTCGAGGTGACCGATTCCAGTTCCCCGGCCGGGCGGCTCTCGAAACGGCGGCGCAGCGGATCCAAGTGGTACGGCACGCCGGCGTCCGGTGCTTCGGCGACAGGCGGCGCGACACTCAACACGCTGCCCGTGACGGCGTTGGGCCGGTACGTGGCGAGGCCCTTCAGCCCCGCGCGCCACGCCTCCGTGTACAAATCCTTGAAGTCGTCGAACGGGTAGTCGGCGGGCACGTTGACGGTCTTCGAGATCGCGCCGTCCACGTACGGCTGCACGGCCGCCATCATGCCGAGGTGGTCCTGCGCCGACATCTCCAGCGCCGTCACGAACTGCGCCGGCAGTTCGGCTACGTCGTGGCCGAGGTGGCGGTACAGGCGCCACGCGTGGTCGGCCACCTCGTAGATGCGCGTGCTGTCGTCCGGCATGCGCTTCTTGCGCTGGTACACCCACGAAAACGCGGGTTCGATGCCGTTCGACGCGTTGTCCGCGAACGCGAGGGCGATGGTGCCCGTGGGCGCGATCGACATCAGGTGGGAGTTGCGGATGCCGTGGCGGGCGATCGCTTCGCGCAGCTCGTCCGGCAGGCGCCGCGCGAACGCGCCGTCCAGGTAGCGTTCCGCGTCGAACAGCGGGAATGCGCCTTTTTCGCGCGCCAGCGCCACCGATGCATCGTAGGCGGCGTCCCGAAGTGCGCGTGTGACGTCGGCGGCGAACGCGCGGCCCTCGTCGGCGTCGTAGCGCAGGCCCAGCATGACGAGCGCGCTGCCCAGGCCGAGGAAGCCGATGCCGATGCGGCGCTTGTTGCGGCCTTCCGCCGCCTGCTGCGGCAGCGGCCATTCGGTGGCGTCGAGCGCGAGGTCGAGCATGCGCACGCCGACGGCCGTCACGTCGCGGAACGTGTCGAGGTCGAAGCGCGCCTCCGGCGTGAACGGCTGGCGCACGAACTTCGTCAGGTCGAGCGAGCCCAGGTCGCAACAGCCGTACGGCGGCAGCGGCTGCTCCCCGCACGGGTTCGTGGCCGCCAGCGTCTCGGCGTAGTACAGGTTGTTCTCGCCGTTGATCCGGTCCAGGAACAGCACGCCCGGCTCCGCGTGGTCGTAGGTGGAGCCGATCACCTTGTCCCACAGGTCGCGCGCCCGCACCGTGCGGTACACCCAGCGGCCATCCGGGCGCAGGTATGCGCCGTTCGCCCGGTCGTCCGGCCCCGGTTCGGCCGCATGCGTCAGCTCGACGGCGGCATCGTCGAGCACGGCGCGCATGAAGACGTCCGTGACGCCGACGGACAGGTTGAAATTGCTGAACGCGCCGCCGTCCTTGGCGGCGACGAACGCCTCGATGTCGGGATGGTCGATCCGCAGGACGCCCATCTGGGCGCCGCGGCGGGCGCCGGCCGATTCGACCGTGCGGCACGACGCGTCGAACACGGCCATGTACGACACGGGGCCGGACGCGCGCGAAGCCGTGCCTTTCACGAGACTGCCGGCGGGGCGGATCGCGGAAAAGTCGTAGCCGACGCCGCCGCCGCGGCGCATCGTTTCCGCGCTTTCCGCCACGGCGCCGTAGATGCCGGGGATCGCGCCGTCGCGGCCGCTGATCGCGTCGCCGACCGGCTGCACGAAGCAGTTCATCAGGGTGGCCTTCAGGCCGATGCCGGCCGCCGAGTTGATGCGGCCGGCGGGCACGAAGCCGTGGTCCTGCGCCCACAGGAAGCGCTGCTCCATCTCCAGGCGCAGCGGTTCGGGTTCGTGTGCGGCCAGCGCGCGGGCCACGCGGGCGCGCACTTCCGCGACGGTCGTCTCGTCGCCTTTCGCGTATTTCTCCTGCAGTACGTCGGCCGACACGTCCTGCGTCGGCATGGATGCGGCAAAGAGGGATTCGTTGGCGTTCATGTGATCCTCGGTGATAGTCAGGCGACCACTATCCCCGAGGCCCGCCGGCCCCGCCTTAAACTGGTTGAAGCAATCGGCGTTCGGCCGCAAGCAGGGCCACGTCGTCCGCCACCTCGCGCGCGACGGCGGCCGCTTCGGCCGGGTCGAACCGTATGTGGTAGCGCTTGCGCACGCCATGTTCGGCCAGCTGGACATGCAGGTCCGGCGTCACGCCGTGGCGCGCGAGGCAGTGGCGCGCACATTCGAGCGGACAGCCGTCGATGGCGACGACGGGCCGCCCGGATTTCGCCAGCTTGACGAGCGACGGCACGTCGCCGCCCACGCCGGCGATGCACGACATCTCGGCGACTTCCTCCCGGTCGAGGTCCAGCGCGATGTGGTTGGCCATCTGCGCCGCGCTGGAACATCCGGAGCAGGAATAGACGAGGGGGAAAACGGTGCGGTCACGGCCCATCAGGTTCTCCTTTCAACGGTCGATGGCGTCCAGCGTGTTCTTGATGAGCAGTCCCAGTTCCGTGTCGCCTTCCATGACCAGGCGGCGGCTGAAGAACAGCGTGTCCGGGTCCTCGCGGCGCGTGGCCAGCAGGCCCAGGTCGTACAGGGTCGCGCCGATGACGACGTCCGGTGCCGTTTTCGACGTCACGGCCGCGAACGAGCGCCCGTTCCACGCGACGTCGAAGGCGACGCCCGCGTCCAGCACGGCCAGGCGCAGCCGCTTGCGCAGCAGTTGCGCGCGCGATTCGTCGTCCAGGTGGGGCTTC
>NZ_JBKYMO010000530.1:0-3594 GCF_047302915.1 Massilia sp. CT11-108
TCACCACGCTGTCCTCGATCGTCTGCGTCGCCACCTCGACGAGTGTCAGCGCGGTGTCCTGCGTTTCCTCGATGTGCTGCAGGAACTGGTAGCGGTAGAACAGGCCCAGGCCCGTCCCCATCGACAGCAGCAGCGTGAGGCTGAACACGGTGAACACGCGGCCGACGAGGGAGCGGGGCAGCGCGGGAATGATGCGCATGACGCGCAGGAATGGAGAGAATGTCATCGCGTCAGCGCACGTTCGGCGGCGCTTCCGCGTAGAACGCGCGGTAGCCGGCATAGTCGGCGTCGCTGGCCGCGACGAAGGCGAGCGGCGCCGCGGCATGCACGAGTTCCGTGGCGGCCGCGAGGATACGGCGGCCTTCCGGGTCCTTGTCCATGCCGATGAAGGCCTGGGCGACGGCGCGGACCTGGTCGGCCGGCACCCGCGGCGACGCCATCAGCGCGAGATCGTTGAACGGTTCCGAACTCCACAGCACGCGGAACGACTTATGTTCGCGCCGCTCGTAGTTCTGCACGAGTTGCGAATTGGCGCCGGCCGCCATCGCCTTGCCCGCGAATATCTGTGCAAAGGCGGCATCCATATTGCCAGCAAAGACGACGTCGACGGGGATGTTCCGGTGCTGCAACTGGGCATACGCCACCTTGTACGCGATTATCGCTTCCGGCCCCGGGAAGGCGACGGACTCGCCGGCCAGTTGCGCCAGGGTCATCACGTGCGAATCGGCCGGCACGACGATCTGCGCCCGCACGGGCGGCGCGTCGCGGCGGCCGAACACCGTCCAGCCCATCCTGGCGCGGTCGGGGCTGAACAGGTGATTCGTGAACGCGAAGTCGACTTCGCGCGCGAGCACGTAGCTCGTCGTATCGGCCGACGTGCGGCCCAGCTTGAGATTCAGCCGGACGCCGCTTTTCTGCGACACGTAGCGGATGATCGGGTTCCAGAAACCGGCCGACACCTGCAGGTTGTACTGGTTCACCGGCGAAAAATTGTAGGCGGGCGGCGGCGGGGCACGCACGGCGCCGGCGGCGGACAGGCAGGCCACGACGGCCAGGAGAGGGCGGACGAAGTAAGGACGATACATGGCTCGTTGACGTGGCGCCGGCGGGGTGTCGGCCGGCATGTCGCAAATATAACATATTTCCGGTTTGCAACAAGCCGAAACGTTTTGCCAAGGTTGTCGTCACGTTGTATCGATGCGTTCCTCATGGAAGATGCCGTGCTTGCGCTCCATGCGGTCAGTTGTGCGCGTGGTGCGTGGCCGACAGTTTGCGCATCAGGGGCAGCACCGCGAGGGCGATCGCCGTGCAGACGAGCGCGCCTACGCCCAGCCTGTTGAACAGGCTCGTGTAGATGGGCAGGGTCTGCACGGGGTCCGTCACGTCGCCCGGCACGCTGGCCAGGTTGGCGACGACGCCGCCCAGGTATTGCGAGATCCCGGTGGCGACATAGTACGCGCCCATCATGAAGCCGCTCATGCGCACCGGCACGTAGCGCGCGACCATCGCGAGGCCGAGGCCGGAGACGAGCAGTTCGCCCAGCGAATACAGGCCGTAGCCCGCGACCATCACCCACGACGACGTCTTGCCGCCGACGGCGAACGTGCCCGCCACACCGTACGCGAAGAAGCCGAGCGCCACGGCGAAGAAGCCCAGCGCGAACTTGCCGGCGATCGACAAGTCCCTGCCGCTGCGGCCGGCGGTACTGTAGGTCCACGCGAGCACGGGCGACAGCACCATGATCCAGATGGCGTTCAGCGCCTGGAACTGGGCCGGCGACCAGTCGAACAGGTGCGCGCCGAGCAGGTTGAATTCCAGGTCGACGTTGCGCAGCGCGAACAGCGACAGCGACGTCGACATCTGCTGGTAGAAGATGAAGAAGAACACGGACTGCAAGGTGAGCACGAGCGCCGCCGTCAGGCCGGCGCGCTCGTTCGGCGCGCTCCTGCGGATCAGGTGGATGAAGATGCCCAGCACGACGAGGCCGGCCAGGTAGACGAAGATGCGGGCCAGCGTCTGGTATTCGAGGATCACGGCCGACACGCCGACCATCACGACGCCGCCCGCCAGCACGGCGGCGAGCTTGCCCACGGCGAGCGGGCGCTCGTCCGGCAGCGAGCCCACGTGGGCGATCGTCGCGCGCATGAGGAGCACGTTGAACAGGCCGACGACGAGGCCGACGCTGCACGCGCCGAACGCGATGTGCCAGCCCACCTCGCCGCCGTACGTCGCGTTGACGTAGTCCTTGATCCACGGCGTGGCCAGCATCGAGATCGTCGAGCCGACGTTCACGGCCATGTAGTACAGCGTGAACGCGCTGTCGATCTTCGAATCGTCGCCTTCGTAGATCTTGCGCACGAGGTTTGCCGTGTTCGGCTTGAACAGGCCGTTGCCGACGACGACGACGCCCAGGGCGCAGAACAGGAACCACGTGTTCTCGGTGGGGACGGCCATCAGCGCATAGCCGACCGTGAGGACGAGGGCGCCCAGCACCATCGAGCGCTTGGTGCCGAGGACCTTGTCGCCGATCCAGCCGCCGATCGCGGGCGAGACGTAGATCAGCGCCGCGGCGGCGCTCCAGACCAGGTTGGCGCGGCTGTCGTCGAAGCCGAGGCGCTGGACCATGAAGTACACGATCAGCGCCTGCATGCCGTAGTAGCCGAAGCGTTCCCACATCTCGATCAGGGCGATGGTGAGGAACGAACGGGATTGCGTGGGGAGGGGAGGGATTTCGGTTTTCATGGAAAGGGTCGGGCAAAGCGTGGATGCTACGCCAGAGACAGGCAGCATGCAACACGCGTATCGCCTGTACTGACAGGGGTTATGCGTTTTTTTGCGTGTGCGCGAGCTGTTTCAAACTTGCAGAAGTTACAATCAGAAGATTCGGATTTTCGTGATCGGAAACCATGAGAGTACGCACGCATTTGGCCCTGCTGGCCGCCGTCGTTTTCCTACCCGTGATCCTGGGATCGGCGATCGCCATCCGGCTGCTGCTCGATGCGGAACGCCAGGCCGTGCTGCGCGGCATGCAGGAGCTGGCGCGCGCCACCGTACTGACGATGGACCAGGAACTCACGGCCGCGCTGGCCAGCGGGCAGGCGCTGACGACGTCGACGGCGCTGTTCCGCGGCGACTTCGCGACGTTCTACAGCCAGGCACGGAGCGCCGACGCCGGCAGCGTCCGCCACACCGTCCTGCTGCGCGCGGATGGCACGCAGGTCTTCAACACCGCCCGGCCCTACGGCGCGCCCGCCGCCGAACCGTTGGCCGGCATGCGCCAGCAGGTGCGCGCGGCGCTCGACCACGGCGGACCGTCCGTGTCCGACCTGATGCTGGGCAGCACGTCGCGCCGCTACGCGGTGGCGGCCCTGACGCCGGTGGCGCTGGACGACGGACGGCGCATGGTGCTTGCGCAGCGGGTGTACGCGGATCGCCTGAACGACATGCTGCCCCGCGACGTGCGGGCGTCGTGGCTGATCACGGTATTCGATCGCACGGGCAACACCATCGCGCGCAACCGCGGCTGGCGCGAATACGTGGCCCGGCCGCCCCCGCCCGGGCGGGTGGGGTGTGTTTTAAAAAAAAACGAGCCCC
>NZ_JBKYMO010000531.1:0-3578 GCF_047302915.1 Massilia sp. CT11-108
GTGCAGCAGCGCCTGGCATTCGGCGCGCTCGGACCCGTCGCCGACGAGCAGCAGCTTCAACCGCTGGTGCGCCGGATGCGGCGACGCGATCAGGCGCAGGAATGCCTCGACGAGGGTCGTGTGGTTGCCGGCGGCATCCATGCGGCCGACGCTCCCGACGACGAATGCCCCATCGTGCATGAAACCGGGCGGGCCGACGGCGGCGGACGGCCCCAGCCGCGGATGGAATTGCACGCTGTCGACGCCGCTCGCGATCTGCGACACGCGCGCCGGTTCCGCGCCCACGGATTCGACGAGCCATTCCTCGAGGTCGCTGCTGGCCGCGATGTAATGGTCGACGAGCGGACACAGCAGCCGGCGCAGCAGCCGGGTACCGACGCCCCGTCCGGCATCCGCCGCGCCGCGTCCGTGTTCCGCATGCACGCGCAGCTTGACCCCGGCCAGCGCCGCGACCACCTGGGCGGGCAGCCCGGCGCCGTCACGAGTGTGGATGAGGTCGGGCCGCAGCGCGCGCAACACGCCGAACATACGCACGTAGTGCAGGGGATCGGACCCGGACCGCTTGTGCAGGTTGACGACCTGGACGCCGTGCTCGCGGACGTCGGCGTGATGGCCGAAGCGGTCGTGCATGCAGACGATGGCGTGGCGATAGCGCTCGGGCGGCAGGTAGCGGATCAGGTTCAGCAGGCTGGTCTCGGTGAGGGCGGCATCGAGCGCGTCGACCACGTGGACGACGAGACGCGGCCGCTCGTCCGGCTCGAAGAGGGAACCCATGCATCACCCGAAAATGAGACGAGATGGCAGATTATATTGCGCTGCAACGTGGCATTTTTTCTGCTTGCGGGCACTGTTGACCGGCCTCAAAGGTTCGCCGCCGCACCGAACCACAGGTGGGCGCGCGCTACGATGGGGCTCCATCCGTACAAGGAACCACCATGAGCTCACACGACAGCAAAGACATCGCCGACCTGAAATCGAGGATCAAGGAAGTCCGCTTTCCCATGTTCACATGGCAGGACGAACACGGCCACCTGCTGAGCCAGCCGATGACACAGGAAGAGGTCGACGACGCGGGCGGCGTCTGGTTCTTCACGTCCACGCAGACCGCGCTGTGGGATTGCATCGCGCACCGGCCGCAAGTGAACCTGTCGTTCGCGAAGCCGGAAGACAGCCTGTTCGTGTCGGTCAGCGGCCTGGCCGAGCGCGTCGTCGACCGCGAACGCATCCGCGCGATGTGGAACGCGGGCGTGCAGGCGTGGTTCCCGGCCGGTCCGGACGACGAGCACGCCGTGCTGATCCGCGTCGAGCCGCACTCCGCCGAATACTGGGACTCGCACGACAGCAAGATGGTGCGCCTGTTCGCCTACGCGAAAGCGGCCGTGACCGGCACCCGGCCGGACGTGGATGCCGAACACCGCACACTGAAGCTATAACATTCCTCTCTTGCAATAATCGGAGTGGCTGGCGTACAGTACACGCTTCTTTGAAGGAGCGTGCATGGATAGGGACGGGCAGGGCCGGACGCGATGATCGCGCCGCTCGAACTGGCGGCGAACGGATTTGTCGCGGTGTCCATCCTGCTGGCCGGACGCAACAACGTCCACACGTGGTGGACCGGCATCGTCGGCTGCACGCTGTTCGGCGCGCTGTTCGCCCAGAACCGCCTGTATGCCGACGTCGCCCTGCAGGCGTTCTTCGTCGCCACCAGCGTCGTCGGCTGGTGGAAATGGGTGCGCGGCGACCATGGCGACCCGCTGCCGATCACGCACGCCGGCGCTGCCAACCTCTTGTGGACCGTGCCGGTGGGCATCGCCGCCACGGCCGGCTACGGGGCGTTGCTGCACTTCACGACCAGCGCGTACGCGCCTTTCCTCGATTCCGCCGTCCTCGTCTTTTCCGTCATCGGCCAGGTGCTCATGATGCAGCGCCGCGTCGAGAATTGGGCGTTCTGGCTGCTGGTGAACTCCATCGCCGCACCGCTCTACCTGAGCCGCGACCTCGTCCTGACGGCCGTGCTGTATGGCGGCTTCTGGGTCAATGCCATCGTTTCCTGGCGCAGCTGGTACCGACTGGCTGCGCAACCTCTTTTATCCGAGAGCCCAATCCCATGAACAAGACACCGCTCGCGGCCGCGCTGGCCATCCTTACCTTCACGTTGTCGGCTACCGCCGCCGACCAGGTCGTCGCCATCCGCGCCGGCAAACTGGTCGACGTCGTCGGTGGCAAGGTACTGCCGGACCAGACTATCCTCGTCAGCGGCGAACGCATCACGGCCGTCGGACCCAGCGCGAGCACGACCGTGCCGGCGGGCGCCCAGGTGATCGATTTGTCGCGCGAGACCGTGCTCCCGGGCCTGATCGACGCCCACGTGCACCTGACCGGCGACCCGAACCTGCACGGCTACCGGTCACTGGGCGTGTCCGACATCCGCGCCGCCATGTACGGCGCGTACGCGGCGCGGCGCACGCTGGAAGCCGGCTTCACGACGGTGCGCAACGTGGGCGCGAGCGGCTTCGGCGACGTGGCGCTGCGCGACGCCATCAACGACGGCGAGCTGCCCGGTCCGCGCATGCGCGTGGCCGGCTACGCCATCGGCATCCAGGGCGGCCACTGCGACAACAACCTGCTGCCGCACGATTTCCATTTCACGGAGAACGGCGTGGCCGACGGTCCGTGGGCGGCACGCGCCAAGGTGCGCGAGATGGCGAAGTTCGGCGCCGACACGATCAAGATCTGCGCCTCCGGCGGCGTGCTGTCGAAAGGCGACGAGGCGGGCGCCCAGCAACTGACGCTGGAAGAGATGAAGGCAATCGTCGAGGAAGCCCATAAACTGGGCCGCCGCGTGGCCGCGCATGCGCATGGCGCGAGCAGCATCCGCGACGCGATCCTGGCCGGCGTCGACTCGGTCGAGCATGCGAGCCTGATCGACGACGAGGGCATCCGCCTCGCGCGAGAAAAAGGCACGTATCTCGTGATGGACATCTATAACGACGACTTCATCCTGCAGGAAGGCGCCAGGGCCGGGATGCTGCCGGAGTCGCTGGAGAAGGAGCGCATGGTCGGTCAACTGCAGCGCGATAACTTCCGCAAGGCGTTCAAGGCAGGCGACAAGATGGCGTTCGGCACCGACGCCGGCGTCTATCCCCACGGCGACAATGCCCGCCAGTTCTTTTACATGGTCAAGTACGGCATGACGCCCATGCAGGCGCTCCAGGCCGCGACAATCAATGGCGCCGACCTGCTGGGCTGGAAGGATCGCGTGGGGTCGATCACGCCGGGCAAGTATGCGGACATCGTGGCGGTCAGCGGGGATCCGCTGGCGGATCCGGCCGCGCTGACGCGCGTGGACTTCGTCATGAAGGGTGGCGCCGTCATCCGGAGCGATACGCGAAAATAGACGTCACCTATCCACGGCCAACATCCACGACCAGCCATCGCACTGGACATGGACTGCGCCCAGATCTGCCGCATGGCCGGCGCCGCCCGCGGGTCAGTCGCGGCGGGGCGGCGCCAGGTCGTCTTCGCTCTGGTTACCGCCCGTTTCGGGCGCGCCGAGACCCGTCGAACCGGGGCTGGCC
>NZ_JBKYMO010000532.1:0-3571 GCF_047302915.1 Massilia sp. CT11-108
TCGCAGCGGATTACCGGTTGTGGGCGCCCGACCGCCGCCGCGTCGCGCATGTCGCCTACGACGACCTCGGCGGCCAACCCCGCCAGATTGCGGCGCGGGCTGCTCGCGCGCACCAGGGCACGGACGGCATACCCCTGTTCCAGCGCCGCGCGCGCCACGGCGGCGCCGACGAATCCGGCCGCGCCCGTGACCAGCACGAGGTCGCTCCGCGCCACCATGGCCTCCTTCCAACATTCATCTGCAGCGCATTCTAATCGCATATGCGAGGTGCATACGCATCTGGATCAAACGCCGCGTGCGAACTTGCGCGCCGGCCGGGACTCCAATCTGCACCGAACGGAAAGCACCGCAGAGAACCGTCATGCACGTGATCCTAGCCCAGCCGCGCGGGTTTTGCGCGGGCGTCGTCCGAGCCATCGAGATCGTCGAGCGCGCGCTCGAACGGCATGGCGCGCCCGTGTACGTGCGCCACGAAATCGTCCACAACAAGGCGGTGGTCGACGGCCTGCGCGCCAAGGGCGCCGTGTTCGTCGAAGACCTGGACGAAGTGCCGCCGCAGGCGGTGACGATCTTCAGTGCGCACGGCGTGGCGCGCACGGTCGAGGCCGATGCCGGCGCGCGCGCCCTGCGGGTGCTGGACGCGACCTGCCCGCTCGTCGCCAAGGTCCACATCCAGGGGCGCCAGTATGCCGCCGGCGGCCGGACGGTGATCCTCATCGGCCATCCCGGCCACCCGGAGGTCGAGGGGACCATGGGGCAGATCGACGGCCGCGTGCTGCTGGTGCGCGACGCACGCGAGGCCGAGGCCCTCGACCTGCCGCCCGACACGCCGGTCGCCTACGTGACGCAGACGACGCTCAGCGTGGACGACACGCGCGGCGTCATCGCGGCCCTGCGGCGGCGCTTCACGGACATCGTCGGACCCGACGTGCGCGACATCTGCTACGCCACGCAGAACCGCCAGCGCGCCGTGCGCGACCTGTGCCGCCAGGTCGACGTGCTGCTCGTCGTCGGGGCGCCCAACAGTTCGAACTCGAACCGGCTGCGCGAAATCGGCGCGGAGACCGGCACGCCGACCTGGCTGCTGGCCGACGGCAGCGAGCTCGACCCAGCCTGGGTCGCAGGCGCGGCGGTGGTCGGGATCACGGCGGGCGCGTCCGCACCGGAGGCCATGGTCGAGCACGTGATCGCTGCCCTGCGCTGCCTCGGGCCCATCGAGGTGTCGACGCTGGACGGGATCGAGGAACACATCGAATTCCGGTTGCCGCGCGCGCTCGCCGACGGACCGGAAGCCGGCACGCACTGACGACGGGGACACGAGCATGGCCATTCCCCTCCTGCAGAAAGTCCTCGTCGGCGCCTACGTGCTGCGCAAGCACCTCGCCGGCGAACGACGTTATCCGCTCGCGCTGATGCTCGAGCCGCTGTTCCGCTGCAACCTGGCGTGCGCGGGCTGCGGCAAGATCGATTATCCGGGCGAGATCCTCGACCAGCGGCTGTCGGTGGACGAGTGCCTCGGCGCAGTCGACGAATGCGGCGCGCCCGTCGTCTCGATCGCGGGCGGCGAGCCGCTGCTGCACAAGGACATGCCCGCGATCGTCGCCGGCATCGTCGCACGCCGCAAGTTCGTCTACCTGTGCACGAATGCGCTGCTGCTGGAACGGCAGCTCGACCAGTACCGCCCGAGCCCGTTCTTCACATGGTCCGTGCACCTCGACGGCGACGAGGGCATGCACGACCGCTCGGTCTGCCGCCCGGGCGTGTACCGGCGTGCCGTGGCCGCGATCCGGCGTGCCAAGGCGGCGGGCTTCCACGTCAACGTCAACTGCACGCTGTTCGACGATGCCCGTCCGGAGCGGGTGGCAAGCTTCTTCGATACGTTGAAGACGATGGAGGTCGACGGCATCACCGTGTCCCCGGGCTATGCCTACGAACGCGCACCCGAACAGCAGCATTTCCTCACGCGCAACCGGACGAGGCAATTGTTCCGGGACATACTCGCGCGCGGCGCAGGGGGGCGGCGCTGGGCGTTCAGCCAGTCCAGCCTGTTCCTCGACTTCCTCGCGGGGAACCAGACCTATCATTGCACCCCATGGGGCAATCCCACGCGGACCGTATTCGGCTGGCAGCGTCCGTGCTACCTGCTCGGCGAAGGCTATGCCGCATCGTTCCGGGAACTGATGGACGACACCGACTGGGAGGCCTACGGCACGGGACGCTACGAGAAATGTGCGGATTGCATGGTGCACAGCGGCTACGAGGCGAGCGCCGTGCGGGATACGCTCGCCCATCCTGTCGCGGCCGCCCGCGTCGCGCTGCGGGGCGTCGCCACCGACGGGCCGATGGCACCCGACATTCCGCTGGGCGGACAGCGGCCCGCCCAACACGTGCATGCGCAACAGGTCGCCATCCGTCTCGACGAGATCCGGGGCCGCAAGGCCGGGCTGAATGGAGGAGCCCGATGATGCCGTCTTTTGTCACGCTGGCCGGCTCGGCGCTGACGGTGCTGGCCACGCTTTACGCGGTGGCGGCGCTGCTCTGCCGTGGCCGCATCCGCATCCGCGTCGCGCGCGCGCACCGGCCACCCGTGTGGACGCCTGTCACCGTGCTCAAGCCCCTGTGCGGTGCCGAGCCCCGGCTGGAAGAGAATCTCGCCGGCCTGTGCGGCCAGACGCACCCGCATGTCCAGCTCGTGTTCGGGGTCCGCGATCCCGCCGACCCGGCCATCGCCGTCGTCGAACGCCTCGCCCGGCGCTTCCCCGCCGTCGACATGCGGCTCGTCGTCGATCCGCGCATCCACGGCAGCAACCTCAAGGTGAGCAACCTCATCAACATGATGCCGGCTGCACGCCATCCCTGGCTCGTGCTGGCCGACAGCGACATCGGCGTCGGGCCCGAGTACGTCGCCCGCGTGACGGCGCCGCTGGCCGAGCCGCAGGTCGGCATCGTCACCTGCCTGTACCACGGCCGGCCGCTGGACGGTGTCTGGCCGCGGATCGGCGCACTCTTCATCGACACCTGGTTCGCCCCCTCCGTGCGGGTCGCGAGCAGCGGCGGCACCAGCGCCTTCGCGTTCGGGGCGACGATCGCGGTGCGCGCGGCGACGCTCGCGGCCGTTGGCGGGGTCGAGGTGCTGAAGAACCGCCTGGCCGACGACTACCGGCTCGGCGAACTCGTGCGCGGTCTGGGCCTGGAGACGGTGCTGGCCGACGTGAACGTGGGGACCGACGTGACGGAAACCGGCCTGCGCGCGCTGTGGTCGAGAGAGCGGCGCTGGATGCAGACGATCCGCTCGCTCAATCCGCTCGGCTACGCGCTGTCCTTCATCACCTTCACCCTGCCGATGCTGGCGCTCGGGCTGTGGCTCGCGCCGACAGCGTGGAACATGGCGCCGGCACTGTGCGGCGCGGCGGCACGCCTCGGCCTGCACTGGCGGAGGCCGGCGCCGGACATCCCCGCACCCGGTCACGCCTGGCTCGCCCCGCTGCGCGACTGCCTGCTCATGCTGGAGTGGGCGAGCGCCTTTGCCGGTACGACGACGCACTGGCGGCGGCACCGCCTGCCCATCGAT
>NZ_JBKYMO010000533.1:0-3567 GCF_047302915.1 Massilia sp. CT11-108
GGCATGCACAGCGCGCCCACTTCGATGCCACATGGTTCGGGTGGCGCTGCGCCGCCAGGCCGATGAATTCGACGCGTGGACCCAGCACGGCCGCGGCAGCGCCTTCTTCATGCGCATCTGGCAGGGCGCCGCGCCACCCGAACCATGTGGCATCGAAGTGGGCGCGCTGTGCATGCCGCTCGCCGGCGAGGACGAGAGCGGCGACGGCTGGGGCGTCACCTGCGATCTCGATGGCGCGACCCTGCTGGGCGTGGATGGACTCGGTCACGGGCCGGAAGCGGCAAAGGCCGCCGCCGGCGCCATCCAGGCGCTGCAAAAGCGTCCGGCCGCTCTGCCTTCCGAAGTGCTGCACACGGCGCACGAACTGCTGCGCATCACGCGCGGTGCCGCGATGTCCGTGGCAAGGATCGACTACAGCGGCGGCGACATCCGTTGCGCCGGCATCGGCAACGTGGCCGCCGTCGTGTTCGACGGCGCGGCGCGCCGCGCGCTCGTGTCGCACAACGGCATCGTGGGGCACAACATGCGCAAGGTGCAGGAATTCACCGCGCCGTTCCCGCCCGGCGCGCTGTGCGTGCTGGCCTCGGACGGCATCCAGACCCAGTGGGACCTCGGCGCCTATCCGGGCCTCCACGTGCACGCGCCCGCGCTCGTGGCGGCCGTGCTGATGCGCGACTTCATCCGCCGCCGCGACGACGCGATGGTGCTGGTCGCGCGCCGGAGAACGTCATGAACGTGCAGCGCATCCTGGCCGTGGGCCTCGACGCCGAGCAGGACGTCGTGCTCGTGCGCCAGCGCGCGCGCCAGGTCTCGCACCTGCTCGGGTTTTCGCAGCAGGACCAGGTACGCATCGCCACCGCCGTCTCGGAAGTGGCGCGCGGCGCCTGCCAGGCCGGATTTGGCGGCCGCGCCGCGTTCCTGATCCGCGAGGCGGGCCGGCGCCAGTCGCTCGAGGTGACGATCAGCGGCGGCAAGGGCGCGCAAGGCAGCTTGCCGGACGATGCCGTCGTCACCGCGCACCGCCTGATGGACGAGTGCGACGTCGCGCGGGACGAGCAGGGCGCCGGCGTGATCACGATGCGCAAGGCGCTGCCGCCGCAGCTGTGGATCGACAATGCGCGCCTGGCCGAGGTCGCGGCGCAGCTGGCCAAGGACAGCCCCGTCGCGAACACGTACAACGAACTGGAGCTGCAGAACCGC
Source organism: Massilia sp. CT11-108 (assembly GCF_047302915.1). Classification (NCBI taxonomy): domain Bacteria; kingdom Pseudomonadati; phylum Pseudomonadota; class Betaproteobacteria; order Burkholderiales; family Oxalobacteraceae; genus Massilia; species Massilia sp. CT11-108. The sequence continues at coordinate 1,201 of NZ_JBKYMO010000533.1, forward strand.
GAACTGGTCGCCACGCTGGCGGAACTGCGCGAGCGCCAGGAAGACCTGCTGTCGCTGACGCGCGAACTGGAAGACACGAACCGCGGCATCGTCGCGCTGTACGCCGAGATCGAGGACAAGGCCGAGCGTTTGCGCCGCGCCGACGAGATGAAGTCGCGCTTCCTGTCGAACACGAGCCACGAACTGCGTACGCCGCTGTCGTCGATCCGCGCGCTGGCCAAGCTGCTGCTGGACCGCATGGACGGCGACCTGACGCCGGAACAGGAGCGCCAGGTGCGCTTCATCGAGGCCGCCGCGGCCGACCTGTCGGAACTCGTCAACGACCTGCTCGACCTGGCCAAGATCGAGGCGGGCCGCGTCGAGGTGGTGGTGGCGCCCATCGTCGTGGACAACCTGTTCCGCGCGCTCAAGGGCATGCTCCGTCCGCTCGTCGACGAGGCGCGGGTCGACCTGATCTTCGAACCGTGCGACTATGTCGAGGCATTCGATTCGGACGAGGGCAAGATCTCGCAGGTCCTGCGCAATTTCATTTCGAACGCCCTGAAATTCACCGAGCAGGGCGCGGTGCGCGTGTCGGCCTTCCATGACCGGGGGGCCGACACGATCACGTTCGCGGTAGCCGATACCGGGATCGGCATCAGCCCGGACAACCTGCAACTGATCTTCGAAGAGTTCAGCCAGATCGAACACCCGCTGCAGCGGCAGAGCAAGGGCACGGGGCTCGGCCTGCCCCTGTGCCGCAAGCTGGCGGATCTACTCGGCGGCCGCGTGGACGTGGTCAGCCAGCCCGGCGTCGGCTCCACCTTCAGCCTCGTGCTGCCGCGCTTCTTCCCGGCCCAAACTGTGCAGCGCAACGCTGGAACCTGAGGAACGCAACATGACTACCCCGACCTTGATCCTCAACGTCGACGACAACGACGGCGCCCGCTACGCCAAGACGCGCATCCTGCAGAGCGCCGGCTTCGACGTCGTCGAGGCGAGCAACGGCACCGATGCGCTCAATGTCGTAAAGCGCGGCGGCGTCGCGCTCGTGCTGCTCGACGTGAAGCTCCCGGACATCAACGGCATCGAGGTGTGCCGCCGCATCAAGGCCGACCCGGACAGCGCGATGGTCCTCGTGCTGCAGACGTCGGCCGCGCTGACGGGCCGCGCCGACAAGATCCGCGGCCTGGAGGGTGGCGCCGACAACTATCTCGCCGCGCCGATCGAGGCCGACGAACTGGTCGCCAACGTCAACGCGCTGCTGCGCATGCGCCAGACCCAGAGCGCGTTGCGCGACAGCGAGGAACGCTTCCGCCAGCTCACCGACAACATCGAGGACGTGTTCTGGATGTTCTCCGTGCCGGCGCGCGCGCTCGAATACGTGAGCCCCGCGTACGCGACGATCTGGGGCCGCCCCATCGACACGCTGGAGCGCGAGCCGGACAGCTGGCTCGCGGCCGTGCATCCGGACGACCGCGCCTACGTCGCGTCGCTGTGGGATGCGCTGCAGGCCGCACCGCACTACGAAGCCGAATTTCGCGTGATGATGCCGGACGGCTCGCCGCGCTGGGTGCGCGACCGCCTGTTCCCCGTGCGCGACCGGCGCGACGAGGTGTATCGCGTGGCGCGCGTGACGAGCGACATCACGCGCCGCAAGGAGATGGAAGCGCTGCTGCGCGCGGCCGACGCCAACAAGAACGAATTCCTCGCGACGCTCGCGCACGAGCTGCGCAATCCGCTGTCGCCGATCCGCAATGCGGCGGCGCTGCTGGGCGCGTCCGGCAACGGCGCCAACGAGCACCAGGCGCGCGCGCGCGACGTCATCACGCGCCAGGTCGACCATCTCGCCCACCTCGTCGACGACCTGCTCGACGTGGCGCGCATCTCGGAGGGCAAGATCGTCCTGCGCCAGGAAGAGGTCGAGCTGAAAGGCGTGATCGCCCAGGCGGTCGAAACGGCCGGTCCCCTGATCGCGGCGCGCGAGCACAAGCTGGACGTCGTCCAGCCGGACCGCCAGATCTGGCTGCGGGGCGACCCGGTGCGCCTCGCGCAATCGATGGGCAACCTGCTGCACAATGCGGCCAAGTTCACGCCCAAGGGCGGCAGGATCAGGGTCGAGGTGACGCTCGCCGACGCCGTCGTGCGCATCGCCGTGCGGGACAACGGCATCGGCATCGCCGAGGACAACCTGTCGCGCATCTTCGGCATGTTCGCGCAGGCGGCCGTCCCGCCGGACCGCGCACCGGAAGGCCTCGGCATTGGCCTGTCGCTCGTCTCGCGCCTGCTCGAGATGCACGGCGGCCGGCTGTCCGCCACGAGCCCCGGCATCGGCCTCGGCTCCACGTTCACCGTCGAGCTGCCGGTGCTGCGCACGGCGGAGCAGGG
>NZ_JBKYMO010000534.1:0-3562 GCF_047302915.1 Massilia sp. CT11-108
CGCGCCCACCAGGCCGCCCACGGCGATCACGGGCCCGGCGAGGACGATCGCCGAGCCGACGCCGACGACCAGCAGCGACGCATGCACCCAGCCCGGCACGAGGTTTTCCGGATTGATCGTGTCGGTCTGCGCCGTGCCGCCGCCGATGTAGACGTTGCCCGACCCCTTCGTGATGACGGCGCTGCATCCCGTCTTGTCGTCCACGCGCGCGGCGGGCATGCCGTTGATGTAGACCTGGCCGCTGCCCGTCGCGATCGGTATCGGGCCGGGGTGCTTGGAGCACAGGACCTGGTCGACGTGCGCGCGGGCCGCGGCCAGGCCGTTGACGAACACGTTGGACGAGCCGGTCATCGCGATGGCCGCGCCGATGAGCAGGCCTTTCAGGAGCCAGCTCATGGTCGGGCTGTGCCCGATCGGATCTCCCAGCCGTGCCGCCGCCGGCATCTAGCGCTCCGCGACCCGATCGTTCGCGACCCGATCGAGATGCGCGCGCACCTCCGTCAGGCTGTAGAACGGCACGGACGACGAACTGGCCTGGATGTACTGGGCCAGGTGCAGCCGCTCGGCCAGTGCCGGTCCCGGTGGTTCCGCCGTGCGTTCGAGCGTGACCGTGCCCGACGGCCGCAGCAGCGACAGGCCGGCGTTCGTCCGGGAGACGTTCGCCTGCAGGCGCGTGCCCTCGGCGTCATAGAATTCCCAGTGGTCCTGGTTGACGTCGCGCGCCGACAGTTTGCTGCCCGCCTCGTGCCTGTCCGCGAACACGTGCAGGGTCTTGCGCGGTTCGGACAATGCGAAGATCGTCGGCAGGGCAGGGGATGGCGCCGCGGGCGGCCCATCCTGAACCTTCGGCAGCGGGCGGCGCAGCCTGATGCTGTCCACGATTGCGTCGAACGCGGCGTTCCACTCGTCGCTGAACTCGCGCAGGCACGTCGCCGCCATCAGCATGGCCTCGATCGTGCCCGGCTTGCTGCCCTGGACCAGCGTGATGACCTGGCGCTGGTGCATATAACCCGCTTCGTTGCGCCAGCTGTAGGCCAGTTCCAGCGCCGGCGCGCCGTCCACAAGGCGTTCCGTCATCGCCTTCAGCTGGAAGCGTGGCAAGGCGCGCGTCAGTTCCTTCGTCAGGCGCTCGCCGAACTGGTCCAGTTGTTCCTCGGGCTTGACGTCCGCGTGCGAGACGACGACGTTGAATTCGCTCGGACCATCGTCGCGCAAGGTGAACATGTGCATCGTCTTGTCCTTCAACTGCGCGGGCAGTTCGAAGGTGGCGTGGTTGGCGTGGTACATGGCGCGCTCGCTCATTGGCTCATTTATTTATTCAGGTCGATCCGGCTGCCCATCACGCTGACGTTCACGCCCTGGATCAGGATCGTGCCGTCGGCCTGCAGCACGATCTTGCTGCTGCCGACTTCCAGCGTGATGTCGGTGTTGGCCTTCAGGTGGATGTGCTCCGTCTGCGACGTCAGCTCGATGTTCTGCTTCGCGGTCTGGTGCAGGTGGGCCGTCTGCGCCACCAGTTCGATATTGGTCTTGGCCGTCGCGTGGATGTAGTCGTCCTCGGCGGTCAGCTCGATGTTGGTCTTCGCCGTGTCGTGGATGTGGCCCGTCTGCGCCGTCGTCACGATGTACTGCTTGACCGTGTTGGTCTGGTAGCCCGTGCTGACCGTGTTGGTCTGGTGCGGCCCGTTGACGACGGTGGCCTGCGTGTTCTGCACGGTCGTGACCATATCCTTCTGCGAGTGGATATTGATCAGTTCCTTGCCCTTGCTGTCATGGATCACCATCTCGCAAAAGCCGCCGCCGCCCGGCGTGGAGCGGCTCTTGAAACCCATCATGTGGGCGCCGTCCGGCAGGCCGTACGGGACCGGCTGGTCCGCATTGAACAGCCGTCCCGTGCAGACGGGGCGGTCGGGGTCGCCCTCGAGGTAGTCGATGATGACTTCCTGCCCGATGCGCGGCACGGAAATCGTGCCCCAGCCACGGCCGGCCCACGGCTGCGAGACGCGGATCCAGCACGAGCTGCGTTCGTCCCGGCGGCCGTAGCGGTCCCAGTGGAACTGCACCTTGATGCGGCCGTACTGGTCCGTGTGGATCTCCGTGCCCTTGGGGCCGACGACCGTCGCCGTCTGCGGCCCGGGCATGCGCGGCGGCGGGTGCGCGCGGCGCGGGCGGTAGGGGATCTTGCGGCGGATCGCGGTGAACGTGTTGCGGTAGACGTCGCTCTGGCCCCGCTCGAAATAATTGTTGCGGGCGCTGACCTGCACCGACAGCACGAGGAAATCGTTGTCGCCCTCGGTGGCCGGATCGAACCAGTGGTGGCCCTGCAGCCTGAACGTGCGGCCGGCGACGAGGCCGCGGCAGTCGGAAGCGCCCGTGAAGACCTTGGCCTGCCACTCCAGCACTTCCAGGCGCTGGCGCGCTTCGCGCTGGCCGTCGTCCTTGTCCTTGTACGAGAACGCGGGGTTGCCGTCGTAGATTTCCATGGCCGGCATGTCGCCCTGCTGCGTCACGGTGGGCAGCTCCACGTACTGCATCGCATTGGGCGCCTTGAAGTCGAACGTGTTCAGGGCCACCTTGGTCGGCTGCAGGTTGCGCTCGGCCGCGAACGCCGTCACGCTGTCGCGGTCGTGCCAGCGGTTGCCGCCGTTGAATTCGACCTCGGCGTGATCCGGCTGCGGCGGGCAGAACGCGCCCGAGCGCGAATCGTCGCTGATCACCATCACGTGGCCGTTCGGCTTGTGGTCGAAATAGTAGAACAGCCCGTACTTCTCCATCAGGCGGCAGACGAAGTGCTCGTCCGTCTCGTCGTACTGCACGATGTAGTTTTCGGGGCGGTAGGTCTGGCTGACGCGGAATTCGTACGCGGCGAGGCCGTTGTAGTCGCCCTTGAAGATCGTGTCGAGGACCTCGAGCACGCTCTGGTCCTGGAAGATGCGCGAGTTGACGCGCTGCTTCAGGTAGCTGAGCCAGGGCACGATCTGCGCGTGATAGAACGCGAAGCCGCCGTCCGCATGGCTGAAGCCGAACGAGTGCACGTAGCCGTTGATGAAGTGTTCGCTGCCGTCCGCGAGCTGCACGCCCACGCTGACGTTCTTGCCCATCAGGTCTTTCAGGTCGATGGCGGCGTTTTCCGAGATCAGGCTGAGGTTGAACACGAACTGGTCGGACATGGCCGACGAGCCGCTCAGCGATTCGATCAGCAGGGTCTTGTCGCCCTGCAGCGGCGAATAGAAGCGCAGCAGGCGCTTGCCGTCGTTGAACTTCGCCAGCAGGGATGCCACGGCCGATGCGGCGTCGTCCTGTCCGGCGGGATCGACATTGGGCGGCACGTAGTGCGGCTCGTTGCCGGCGAAATCGCTCACGGCCTGGCCCGCCAGGGGATGTTCTTCGATGGCGAGGTTTTCCGCGACCGCCGCGCCTTGCGCCAGCACCGCGGGCTGGTCCGCGCCTGGTCCCGCATGGTCGGCCAGCGCGCCGGCATGCTGCGCCAGCGAGTGCGCCTGCGACGCGACCTGGAGTGCCTGCGCGAGTTGCGGACTCGCGTGCCCGGCCAGGCCGGCGA
>NZ_JBKYMO010000535.1:0-3560 GCF_047302915.1 Massilia sp. CT11-108
GCGGTAGCGGTCGCGCGCGCTCGACGCCTTCGTCGCGACGAGCGGAATGGCGCGGTCCGCGCTCGTCCTGGTGACCTTTTCCAGCACCAGCGCGCCGAACTCCGGCTGGCCGTCGAATTCGAGGCCCAGCGGTGAGGCAGCGATCACCGTTTCGCCGCCGCGCGTCACGGCGTAGCTGCCGCCGTCCCGCGCAATCTTGATGACGGCCCGCCCGTTCGGCGACGTCACCGCGACCTGCCCCGAGGAAGCGGCGGACGCGGTACCGCTGAAGGCGGCCAGCACCGCCAGCGTCAACATACGCATGTTCATGTCAGAATCCGATCTTGAAGCTGGAGGCGATCGTGGTCGGCAGGCTGGCCGGCACGTCGATCACGAGGGCGTCGTCCTGCTGCTTCCAGCGCAGCGGCGCGGTGGCGCCCACGAGCGATACCGACCTGACCGGACGCTTGTCCAACCCGGCCTTCGTGCCGAGCGACGCGATGCGCACCTGCCCCTTCGGCTCGCCCAGCGTGATGGCGTACACGGAGCCGCCCTTGGTGGTGAAGCGGATGTCGGCGGCCGTATAGTCCGCGTTTTCCTTGAACGCGCCGCCCTCCGTCTTCGTCGGGCCTTCGCCGAACGTCTTCCACGGCCGCGTGCCGTAGATGGCTTCGCCGTTGACCTGGATCCACGCTGCCATCTCGTCGAGGAATTTACGGGATTCCGGCGGCAGGCTGCCGTCCGGGTACTGCACGACGTTGAGGAGCAGGTTGCCGTTCTTGCTGACGATGTCCGCCAGCATGGTCACGACGTCGCGCGTGGTCTTGTACTTGTAGCCCTCGCTGTAGAACCAGTCGCCCATCGACGTGTCGGTCTGCCACGGCAGCGGCTGGATGCCGTTCATGACGCCCCGCTCGACGTCCTGTACACCGGCCTTGCGCAGGAACTCGCCGGAGCCGATGTCCTTGTGGTTGTACACGGCTTCCAGCTTGCCGTGCGTCTTGATGTTCTCGTTGTAGAAATTCGCGACGAGCGTCCTGCCGGTGTCGCCGAACGGAATGCCGCCGTCGGAGTAGAGCAGGTCCGGCTTGTAGTGCGTCACGAGGTCGGTGATGCGGTTGAACCATTCCTGGTGATACGCCGCGTCCTTCGTGTACCACTTCTGGCCGCCGCCGAACAGCTCGTCATGCTTCGGGTGGTACAGGTCCGCGTACTGCGGATCGGCGCCGTCGTATGGCACGCCAAGCTGCGGGAAGACCTCGTCGTGCCCATGGCTGGTCCCGAACCAGCCGTAGCTCGCGCCCAGGTGCTCGGACACGCCGAAGCGCAGGCCCGCCTTGACGGCCGCCTTCTGCCAGTCGCCGACGATGTCGCGGTGCGGCCCCATCTTGACGGCGTTCCAGCGATGGTACTTCGAATCCCACAGGTCGAAATTGTCGTGGTGGACGCCCATGCTGACGAAATACTTCGCGCCGGCCTTGGCGTACAGCGCCATCAGGGCGTCGGGGTCGAATTTCTCGGCCTTCCACAACGGGATGATGTCCTTGTAGCCGTGCTTGGACGGGTGGCCGTAGTGCTTGAGGTGGTGTTCGTACTGCGGCGTGCCGTAGATGTACATATTGCGCGCGTACCAGTCGCCGGCGCGCGGCACGGCCTGCGGGCCCCAGTGCGACCAGATGCCGAACTTGGCGTCGCGGAACCAGTCCGGGGTTTCGTATTTGTCCAGCGAGGCCGGATCGGCGGCGAACGGGCCGGCGACGTGCGTCAGCTGGACGGCCTTGTCGGCTGCGGATGCCAGCGGACTGGCGAACAGGCCGCACAGGATGAGGGTGGAAAGAAGTGAGCGGCGCAATTCGGTCTCCTTGGTTTTTAATCTATAACGTACTGGCCGGATTATAGATGCACCCAAGGAGTCCCCGCAACAGCTTATTTTTTGCGCGCAACGGTGACCGTCTTCCCTCCTTCCAGCGCCAGCTCGTAGCGCCGCTCGCCGATCCTGCGGATCGTCCCGCCATCGCTGCGGGGTGTGCCCGCACTCGTGAACCGCAGGACGCCCTGCCCCGCCACGCCCGTCACCCGGATCGTCTGCGCGTCCGCGTACACGGCGATGTCGCCGCGCGGCGTCGGCACTTTCCCGTCGATCCATGCCAGGCCGCCCAGGTCCGGCTCGACCACATAGGCGGCGTAACCGGGCTGCGTCGGCTTCACGCCCAGGTAGTATTTGCCGAGCAGGTAGAGCGGACTCGCGCCCCAGGCGTGGCACAGGCTCATGCCGAACGGCTTGCCGTACATCGCGTAGCGCGCGGCGCCCTCGACCTTCGGGTCGTACTGCTCCCAGAAGCAGGTCGCGCCCGCGCGCAGCATGCCGCCCCAGTAGTCCTTGATCTGGTCCGTGACGTAGCGCTGCTGCCCGCTTTCCGCCAGCGCCGCCAGTTCGTAGAAGCGCATGTACGGGGTCGTGATCTTCGGTGCCGAGTCGCTCGTGAGGACGTTGCGGCGCACGGCGGCCGCCTGCGCATCGTCCAGATAGCCGAACATCAGCGCGAACATGTTCGGATGGCGCGTGACGAGCGGGTTGACCTTGCCGTCCTTGCGGGCGTGGATGAACAGCTGGCGTTGCGGGTCCCAGAACGCGGCCATGATCTTCGTCTTCAGCTCCGCGGCGAGCTGGCGGTACGTCGCGGCCTTCGCGTCGTCGTGGGCCAGCGCGGCGCAATCCGCCATCGCTTCCAGGCTCCTGGCGAACAGCAGCTGGATGACGGCCAGCTCGCCATCCTTCGGCATGTCGGCCCAGTCGACGAACACCCAGTCGCCCGGCAGGCCTTCCAGCATGCCGTTCGCGTTGCGGCGCGCGAGGACGAAGTCCATCAGCGTCGTCATGCGCGGGTAGACGCTCTTCACGAAGTCCGCGTCGCCCGTGTACTGGTAGTAGTCGCGGATGCCGATGAACCAGTACAGCGAGTAATCCAGGATCGTGTTGATGTGCATGTCGACGGGATCCGCGCCGCGCAGTGCCCACGTCGTCCGCTTGACCGTGTCGCTGTCGAAGAACGTGTAGTAGTTCATCAGGTACGTTTGCACGGCGTCGCCGGACCACACCCAGTGGTCGCGCTTGACGCCGTCGATGAAGAATTCGCGGGTGTTCAGTTCCAGCGTGCGCTGGGCGACGTCCCAGATCCGGTTCAACTCGTCGTCGGAACTCTTGAACGTGCCGCGGTGCGCGACGGGCAGGTATTCGTACAGGAGCGTCACGTCGTCGGCGCGTATGCCGCCATCGAAGCGGACGTTCACGTAGCGCATCGCGCGCGACGTGGGCGCGATGAAGTCGCCGCGGTGGTCCGCGAGCGTGAAGCGGTCGAGGGTTTCGGCGCCCTGCGCGGACAGCGCTTCCTCTTTCGACTCGCCGTAGTACAGGGTGACCTTGCCGCTGCCCGTCAGGTTCTTCAGCTTGACGAAGCCCGTCGTCTCCTGGCCGAAGTCGACGAGGACGCCGCCGTCCGCGCGCACGACGGCGACGGCCGGGATCTCGCGGGTCGGCAGGCGGTAGCGGGATGGCGGCGTGTCCGGCGCGGTGAGGTTCC
>NZ_JBKYMO010000536.1:0-3546 GCF_047302915.1 Massilia sp. CT11-108
CCGCAGCAGCGCGGGCGCGCGCTTCAGGCGCATGAACACGAACGCCACCAGCAATGCCTTCGCCAGCGCCACCGCGAGGCTGATCGCCGTGTTCAGCCAGCCCAGGCGCAGCAGCGCGCAGGCGGCCGTCGTGGCCAGCAGCGCCATCAGCGCGAGCCACGTGAGCACCAGCGGGCGTACGGTCCGGTCCACGTCAGCCTCCCGAGCGCAGGGACAGGTACAGCAACGGGTACAGGAAGATCCACACCACGTCGACGAAGTGCCAGTACAGGCCGGCCAGTTCCACGGCTTCGGCGCGCGGACTGCGCATCAGCCACAGGCAGGCCGACACGCCGATGAACAGGTGCAGCGCGTGCAGGCCGGTCGCGGCGAAGTACAGCAGGAAGAACAGTTCCATGCCGTGGACGGTGCCCAGGTCCCTGCCGTCGGACGGGTGAAAGCCGGCGCCGGGGAACAGGTGCTCGTCGAATTCCTGGTGCCATTCGACGCCCTTGATGGCGAGGAAGACAATGCCCAGCGCCGCCGTCAGTGCCAGCAGGCGCGCGGCGCGGCGGCGATCCCGCATGTCGTTCCCTTTTTGCGCCGCGTGGCCGGCCAGCGCCATGCAGAAGCTGCTGGTCAGCAGGACGGCCGTGTTGACGGTCCCCAGCAGCATGTCCGTGTGGCGGCTGGCCATTCCGGTCGCTTCCGGGTGGTGCATGCGCAGATACAGGTAGCCGAACAGCAGCGGCCCGAAGAACAGCAGCTCGCTGGACAGGAACACCCACATGCCGAACGAGCGCGCGAAGTCCTGCTGCGCGTGGTCGCGGAATTGCGGTTCCAGGACCGGCGCGTTCATGGCCCCTCCGGCGTGTAGGCATACGGCTCGCGCACGACGACCGGCGGCGTCGCGAAATTGTGTTCGGGCGGCGGCGACGCCGTCTGCCATTCGAGTCCCGTGGCCAGCCATGGATTCGCCGGCGCCCGCGCGCCATGGCGCAGCGACCATGCGAGGTAACCGAGCGGCATCAGGTAGCCGATGGCCAGCGTGACGGCGCCCGCGGACGACAGCACGTGCAGCAGCTGGAATTCTTCCGGATAGCTGTGGTAGCGGCGCGGCATGCCCGCATAGCCCAGCAGGTATTGCGGGAAGAACGTCAGGTTGAAGCCGGCGAAGATCACGAGGGCCGCGATTCTCCCCCACGTTTCCGAATACATCCGCCCCGTGACCTTGGGCCACCAGAAGTGGATGCCGCCCAGGTAGGCCATCACGGAGCCGCCCACCATGATGTAGTGGAAGTGCGCGACGACGAAATAGGTGTCGGACAGGTGCACGTCCAGCGCGAGCGCCGCGAGGAACAGGCCGGTCAGCCCGCCGATCGTGAACAGGCCGACGAAACCCAGCGCGTACAGCATCGGCGCGGAAAAGCGGATGCTGCCCTTGTACAGCGTGGCCGTCCAGTTGAACACCTTGATCGCGGACGGGATCGCGACGAGGAACGACAGTAGCGAAAACACCATCCCCGCGTACATCGACTGGCCGCTGACGAACATGTGGTGGCCCCACACGAGGAAGCCGATGACGGCGATGGCGAGGATCGCGTACGCCATGAAGCGGTAGCCGAACACGGGCCGGCGCGCGAAGCACGGGATGATCTCGCTGGCGACGCCCATCGCCGGCAGCACCATGATGTACACGGCCGGGTGCGAATAGAACCAGAACAGGTGCTGGAACAGCAGCGGGTCGCCGCCCAGCGCCGGGTCGAAGATCCCGACCTGGAACAGCCGCTCGATCGCGACCAGCACCAGCGTCATCGCCAGCACGGGCGTGGCCAGCACGAGGATCAGCGACGTCGCGTAGTTCGCCCACACGAACAGCGGCAGGCGGAACCACCCGAGGCCCGGCGCGCGCAGCGTGTGCACGCTGACGATGAAGTTCAGCCCCGTCAGGATCGACGAGAACCCGAGCACCAGCACCCCGCACAGCGCCGCGACGACGTGCGAGTTCGAGAACATCGACGAGAACGGCGTGTAGAACGTCCACCCGGTGTCGACGCCGCCCGCCAGCAGCGCCCACAGGACGATCGCGCCGCCCGCCAGGTACAGGTACCAGCTCGCGAGATTCAGCCGCGGGAAGGCGAGGTCGCGCGCGCCGATCATCAGCGGCATCAGGAAATTCCCCAGCACCGCGGGGATCGACGGAATCAGGAACAGCCACACCATGATGATGCCGTGCGCCGTGAACAGCTTGTTGTACGTGTCGTCGCTGACGAGGTCACCCTGCGGCGTCGCCAGCTCCAGGCGGATCAATGCCGCCGCCACGCCGCCCAGGAAAAAGAACAGGGTGATGGAGATGGCGTACAGCACGGCGATGCGCTTGTGGTCGCGCGTCGTCAGCCAGTCGGCCAGCCTGTCACCGCCCGCGAGGTAGCTCGTCATGCGCGCTCTCCCTGATGTATTCGATGATGGCCAGGATGTCTTCCTCGCCGATCTGCCCCGCGAACGAGGGCATGATGGGCGCGTAGCCCGCGACGACGTCCTTCGTGGGCACGAGGATGGAATCGCGGACGTACGGCTCGTCCGCCGTCAGTTCGCGGCCGTCCGCGAGATGCACGCGCCGGCCCAGCAGGCCCGTGAGGTTGGGCGCGTGCACGTTCGATCCCGGGTCGTGGCAGCCGCTGCAGCCGTAGCGGCGATACAGTTCGTAGCCGCGCGCCGCCATGCCCGGCTGGTGCGGGCCCGCGTCCAGCCACTGCGCGAACGCCGCCGGCCGCATGACGACGATCCGGCCCAGCATCATCGCGTGCTCCGTGCCGCAGTATTCCGCGCAGTACAGCCGGTATTCGCCCGTGCGGCTGGGCGTGAACACGATGGACGTGTAGCGGCCCGGGACGACGTCCTGCTTCACCCGGAAGTCCGGCACGAAGAAGCTGTGGATCACGTCCTGCGACGTCATCACCATGCGGATCGGCCGGCCCAGCGGCAGGTGCAGCTCGCCCTTTTCCCTGCGGCCGTTGCGGTGCTCCGCCTCCCACATCCACTGCTTCGCGACGACGAACACGGGCATCGCATTGCTGGGGGCCTGGTACAGCTTCAGGTAGTCGATCGCGCCCCATGCGTAGATCCCGAGGAACAGCAGCAGCGGGATCACGGTCCATGCGATTTCGACGGGCAGCCCCTTCTTCGGCACGTGCGTGCGGTCCGCGCTGGAACCGGCCCGGTAGCGGATCGAGAAGCCGACCATCAGCACGAACAGCACCAGCGCGACGGCACCGCACAGCAACAGCAGGCACAGCGCGAGGCTGTCCAGGCGCGTGGCGGAGACGGCGGCGTCGGCCGGGAGCAGGTGGAATTCAGGACGCACGGCGCCCTCCCCGCCGCCACAGCCAGCCCAGGAACAGCAACGGCAACAGCAGCACGCCTGCGCGCACGAACGCCAGCGCACCCGCCGTGTGGCGGCCGGACGTGGGCGCGAAGTGCGCGCACAGCATCAGCACCTGCTCGCCGAACGAGGGCGCCGTGCGTCCTGAATTCCACCTGCTCCCGGCCGACGCCGCCGTCTCCGCC
>NZ_JBKYMO010000537.1:0-3532 GCF_047302915.1 Massilia sp. CT11-108
ACGCCCTGCCCCGCCGCGCGCAGGCGCGCCCGCACGACGTCCGCCGCTTCCCGCATGGCCTGCGGATAGCACGCGGCCTGCACGGCGAGCACGGCGTCCAGGTCCGGCTCCGCCATCGGGACCATCCGCATCAGGCGGTCCCCAGCGCCCGCGCGACGATCGCCGCGGCGTCGGCGACGACCTTGCTGTCGGTTTTCGAGCCCGTGTAGTAGACGGCCACGATCACGGGCTGGCCCTGCGGCGGGAACACGATGCCGACGTCATTGGTCGTGCCGTAGGCGCCCGTGCCCGTCTTGTCGGCCACGCGGCAATCGGCAGGGAAGCCGGCCTGGATGCGCTCCTTGCCCGTCGTGTTGGCGAGCATCCAGTCGAGCAGGCGGCGCCTGGCGTCCGGTGCGAGCGCCTCTTCGAGCAGCAGCGCTTCCAGGCTCTGCGCCATCGCGCGCGGCGTCGTCGTATCGCGCGGGTCGCCGGGGATCGCGGCATTCAGTTCGGTCTCGCGGCGGTCGAGGCGAAACGCGGTGTCGCCGAGGCGGCGTGCGAACGCGGTGACGGCAGCCGGGCCGCCGATCCGGTCGAGCAGGAAGTTGCATGCGCTGTTGTCGCTCACCTTCAGCGCGGCGGCGCACAGGCCGGCGATCGTCATGCCGTCGTCGACGTGTTGTTCCGTCACGGGGGACCACGACACCAGGTCCGTCTTCCTGTAGCGCAGTCGCTCGTCGAGCAGGCCCGGCGTGCGCGACGCCTGCGTCAGCACGGCCGTGGTGATCGTCGGCGGGACCGGCCAGCCCGATCGCGGGCAGGATCAGCGCGGCGCGCAGGACGGTGCGGCGTGTCGTGTCGGTCATGGGTTCTCCTGATGGTTGACGCGGCCGTCATTATGCCGCAAGACGTACCGGTTGCCGGTTCGGAAAGTTTCGCGATATGGTTCAGGTTTGCAGGCACACGACTGGAGACGACATGCACAAGGCCATCCTGTTCCTCGCCATCGCCGCGTTCTGCGCGGGTTCGCCCGCCCACGCGGCCAACCGCACGGACAACGTCGACGTCTTCATCGGCACCGGCGGCGACGGCCACACGTTCCCGGGTGCGACCCGCCCGTTCGGCATGGTGCAGCTCAGTCCCGACACGCAGGTGCGCCACTTCCGCCAGGGCTATCCGTGGGCCGCCGGCTACCGCTACGAGGACGATTCGATCCTCGGCTTCTCGCACACGCATTTTTCCGGCGCCGGCCACTCGGACCTGGGCGACGTGCTGCTGATGCCGACCGCCGGCGAGGTGAAACTGGAACCGGGGTATCCCGAGCGCCCGTTCAGCGGCTACCGCTCGCGCTTCTCGCACAAGGACGAGCGCGCGGAGCCGGGCTATTACGCGGTGAAACTGCTGGACAACGACGTCGACGTGGAGCTGACCGCGAGCGAGCGCGTGGGCCTGCACCGCTACCGCTTCAGGCCGGGCGCCGAGGCCAACGTGATCCTCGACCTGCGGTCCAGCATCTACGACTGGTCCGGCAAGAATCTCTGGTCGCGCGTACGCCTGCGCGGCAACGACACGGTCACGGGCATGCGCGAGACGCGCGGCTGGGCGCCCGGCCGCCAGCTGTATTTCGCGATCCGCTTCTCGCGGCCCATCGTCACGCACCAGTTGATGAACCGCGAGGAAGGCGTCGAATACAGGGGCTTCGCGGCGCCCGGCAAGACGCCGGCCGACCAGGTCCTCGTCGAAGGCAAGGCATTGGAAGGCACGTTCGGCTTCGGCACGCCCGCCGACGGCACGGTGCTCGTGAAAGTGGCCGTGTCGGGCGTCAGCGAGGACGGCGCGCTCGCCAACCTCGCGGAGATGCCGGGATGGGACTTCGATGGCGAGCGCCGGCGCGCGCACGACGCGTGGGAAGCCGCCCTGGGCGCCGTCGACATCGACGCGCCGCAGCCGATGAAGCGCATGGCCTACACGAGCCTGTACCACGCGCTCCTGGCCCCCAGCCTGTTCATGGACGCGGATGGCAAATACCGCGGTCCGGACAACCAGGTGCACCAGGCGCAGGGCTTCCGCTTCCACTCCACCTTCTCCCTGTGGGACACGTACCGCGCCCTGCATCCGCTGCTGACGCTGATCCAGCCGGAGCGGCGCAACGTCGACTTCGTGCGCTCGCTGGTCGAATCGCAGAAAGCCAGCCCGTACGGCATCCTGCCCGTGTGGCAGTTCGCCGGCCTGGAGACCTGGTGCATGATCGGCTACCACGCCGTGCCCGTCATCGCCGACGCGTACATGAAGGGCCTGAAGGGTTTCGACGCCGACGAGGCGCTGCGCGCGATGACGGCCAGCGCGGAGTATGGCCCGTACGGCGGCCTGCAGCACTACATGAAGCTGGGCTACGTGCCGATCGACCTCGAACCGGAAGCGGCGTCGAAGACGGTCGAATATGCGTTCGACGACTGGACCATCGCGCGCATGGCCGACAGGATGGGCCGGCGCGACGTGGCCGCCCGCTATTACAAGCGCGCGCAGAACTGGCGCAACGTGTTCGACCCCAGGACCGGCTTCGTGCGGGCCAAGAAGTCGGATGGGAAGTTTCGCGAGCCGTTCGACCCCGTGCGCTCGAACTTCGGCAGCGATTACACGGAAGGCAGCGCGTGGCAGTATTCCTGGTATATGCCGCACGATAACGCGGGGCTCGTGAAGATGCTCGGCGGCGACGCGGGGCTGATCGACAAGATCGACCAGGTGTTCGACGCGAAGATCGACCCGACCGTGTACGCGCACATGGAAGACATCTCCGGCCTGATCGGCCACTACGCGCACGGCAACGAGCCGTCGCACCACGTGGCGTACCTGTACAACTACGCGGGCGCGCCGTGGAAGACGCAGGCGCGCCTCGCGCAGATCGTGAAGAGCCAGTACAAGGACACGCCGGACGGCCTCGCGGGCAACGACGACCTGGGCCAGATGTCAGCCTGGTTCGCGTTCACGGCGCTGGGCTTTTATCCCGTCGCGCCGGGCAGCAACGAGTACGTGATCGGGCGGCCGTTCGTCGAGCGCGCGGCGTTAAACCTGCCGAACGGGAAGCGCTTCACGATCCGGACGGAGGGACTCTCGGACGCGAACCCCTACGTGGCCAGCGTGACGTTGAACGGCAAGCCGCTCGCGCGCAGCGTGCTGCGCCACGAGGACATCGTGGCGGGCGGGGAACTCGTGTTCCGGATGCAGGCCACGCCGAACAGGGACTGGGGCATGGCGCCGGCCGCGCGCCCTTACACCCAGACCGCGTATTAACGGCGGCGCATGCTGGCGACGGCGACGCCGGCCAGGATGACGGCGAAACCGGCCGCGTGATACAGGTGCGGCGGCTCCTTCAGTAGCGGCCACGCGGCCAGCGTCGCGAACAGCGGGATCAGGTACACGGTCAGGCTCGCGCGCGCCGGACCGGCCGCGCCCACGAGGCGGTCGAAGAAGAAGTACGCGCCGAGGCTCGGCACGACGGCGAGGAAGGCGAGCGCCGCGTACAGCCGGCCGTCGGCGAAGTCGGCGACGG
>NZ_JBKYMO010000538.1:0-3531 GCF_047302915.1 Massilia sp. CT11-108
ATGTGTTGCTGGCGGACGCGCTGGGCGCCGCGATCGGCGCGTCGCGCGCGGCGGTCGACGCCGGCTTTGCCAGCAACACATTGCAGATCGGCCAGACCGGCAAGGTGGTCGCGCCCGCGCTGTACATCGCGGTCGGCATTTCGGGGGCCATCCAGCACCTGGCCGGCATCGGTGATGCGAAGGTCATCGTGGCCATCAACAAGGATGCGGAAGCGCCGATTTTCGGCGTGGCGGATTACGGCATCGTCGGCGACCTGTTCGACGTCGTGCCTGCGCTCGTCACCGCATTGCAGGAGGACGAACAAAAACAGCTGGCCGCCTAGAGGATCGGGCACCATGCTGACACACGCCGGCCTCGTACTGGTCTCCATTGCCATCGGCGTCCTGATCGGCGCGGCCGGCGTCGGCGGTTTTTTCATGCCGCCCGCACTGATGCTGCTGATGAACATGGACATTCACCAGGGCATGGCGTTGTCCCTGTTCACTTTCATCTTTACCGGCGCAGCGGGCGCGCTCTACTTCCACAGGAAAGGCAGTCTGGACTGGACGCTGGTGCGGCCGGTGTGCCTCGGCGCGGCGGCGACGGGCTATGCCGGCGCATGGACCGGCCATCATCTCGCCACCGCGTCGCTGTCGACGGCGCTGGCCGCCGTGATCCTCGTCGTCGGCATGACCATGTCGGGCGCCGGCGGCCAGGCGGTGCTTGCCTTGCCGGCCGGCCCGCGTCAGCGCCGGCTGATCCTCGCGGCGATCGGTGCCCTCACGGGGTTCTTTTCCGGTCTCACCGGCATCGGCGGGCAGGTGCTGTCCGTGCCGCTGATGGTCTTGTGCGGCTATCCCGTGCTGACCGCGATCGGCGTCGGGCAGATGCTGCAAACCATCGGCGCGTTGTCCGGTTCGCTCGCGAACCTGCGTTACGCCAGCATCGACTATGGCCTGGCCGCCTTCATCGTCGTGTTTGAAATTGCCGGGGTACTGGCCGGCGCCATCCTCGTCCACCGTGTCGACGGCGCGTTCGTCAAGCGCGTGGTCGGCGGACTGTGCATGGTGGCCGGTTGCGGGTTCATCCTGCGCAGCTTGCAGGCCTGAATCGGTGTACAGTTGAGCATCTTTGTTTTTGGAAAAAATAACGATGCGCAAGATCACCGGGGCGCTGCTGGCGCTGACAGCACTGGCGTGCGTACAGACGGCGCGGGCCGACGGGCTCGACCCGGCCGAGCAGCAAATCGTCGCGGAGATCAAGGCGCATGCGCCGCAAGCGCTCGCCCTGCTCGAGCAGAGCGTCCTCATCAACAGCGGCACGATGAATACCCGCGGCGTGCGCGACGTGGGCGCGCTGTTCCGCAAGCAGTTCGACGCGCTCGGCTTTACCACGCGCTGGATCGAGCTGCCGCCCGAGATGCGCCGCGCCGGCCACCTCGTCGCCACGCGCGACGGCAACCGCGGCAAGCGCCTGCTGCTGCTCGGTCACCTCGACACCGTGTTCGAGCCCGGTTCCGACGTGCCCATGTGGAAGCGCGATGGCGACAAGGTCCGCGGCCAGGGCGTTTCCGACATGAAGGGCGGCGACGTGATCGTCATCGAAGCCTTGCGCGCGCTGCACCGCGTGGGCGCCCTCGACGGCACGCGCATCGCCGTCATGTTCACGGGCGACGAGGAAGAAGCGGGAAATCCGAAGAGCGTGTCGCGCGGCGACATGGTGGAGCTCGCCAGGCGCAGCGACGTCGCCCTCAGCTTCGAGGGCAGCATCCTCGACAAGAATGGCCAGGCGACCGCCACCGTGGGCCGGCGCGCGACGGCCACGTGGGAGCTGGACGTCAAGGCGCGCCAGGGCCATTCGATGGCCGTGTTCGGCGCCAACGGCTATGGCGCCGTGTACGAGACGGCGCGCATCCTGGACGCCTTCCGCCAGCAGGTGACCGAGCCTGGCCTCACGTTCAATCCGGGCGTGATCCTGGGGGGCACCGAGGTCGCGTTCGACGACGCGACCTCGCGCGGCACCGCATTCGGCAAGACCAACGTGATCGCCAATACGGCCACCGTGAAGGCCGACCTGCGCTACCTGGACTACCCGCAACGCGACCGCGCACAGGCACGCATGCGCGCCATCGTCGCGCAGAACCTGCCCGGCACCAGCGCCACCATCACGTTCCACGATTCGTATCCGCCGATGGCCGTGACACCCGGCAACCTGAAAGTGCTGGACCTGTATTCGCGCGCCAGCCAGGATGCCGGGCTTGGGACGATCGCGCCCTTGCCGGCGGAAGCGCGCGGCGCGGGCGACATCCAGTTCGTGGCACCGCTCCTCGACAGCCTCGACGGCCTCGGCGCGAGCGGCAACGGCGCCCACTCGCCGAACGAAGACCTGGACGTGGGCTCGATCGAACGGAGTGCCGTGCGCGCGGCATTGCTGATCTATCGTTTGACGCGTTGACGCTCGTCGAATTTCTTCAACTGGACACGCTACCCGAACCGGGTAATATGCACACATGGCACGACTGATACTTACCTTCCCCGAAGACCAGTACTACTACACGACCTTGCTGACGGTGCGCGTCACCGACATCAACGCCGGCAACCACCTGGGCAACGACTCGATGATCTCGATGATCTCCGAGGCACGGGCCCGCTTCCTGTTCGAATACGGCGTCTCGGAAACGGAGGGCGACGGCACGGGCATCATCGTGACGGACCTCGCGACGACCTACCGCGCCGAAGCGCATGCGCGCGACCAGCTGCTGTTCGAAGTGGGCGTCATGGACTTCAATAAATATGGTGGCGACATCATCTTCCGGGTCACCCGTCCGAAGGACAAGACCCTCATCGCGATGGCCAAGCAGGGCTTCGTCTTCTTCAATTACAAGACGAGCCAGGTCGTCGCCATGCCGGAAGACTTCCGCGGCAAGTTCGACCGGGTGAACTGGATCGACTGAACGCGCGCGAAATAGCTGGAACTTTCTCCCCCTCCCGCTGGAATATGGGTAAAGACAATGACCCATGACCACACCACCCACTGACACCGACCTGCTGCGCCAGACGCGCAGCGGCGCCGCCGACGCCTTCGCGGCCTTGTACCGGCGCCACCAGGGTCCGCTGTACCGCTTCGCGCTGCTGCGCTGCGGCTCGGCGGACACGGCCGCCGACGTGGTCCAGGAAACGTTCATGGGCCTGCTGACGGATCGGTTCCGCTTCGATCCGCTGCGCGGACAGCTGCAGCACTTCCTGTTCGGCGTGGCGCGCAACCTGATCCTGAAAAACGAGACGGCACACCAGCGCCACGTGGTGCTGGACGGCGGCGACGACGGCGACGACGGGTTGCCGGACGACGCGGCCTGTCCGCTGGCGCGCCTGCTGGACAACGAGGCCGCCGAGGAAGTGCGGCGCGCGCTGGCGCTGCTGGCCCCGCACTACCGCGACGCCGTCATCCTGTACGAGATGCACGACTTGTCGTACGCCGAGATCGCCGACATCTGCCAGGTCGACATCGGCACCGTGCGTTCGCGCCTGTCGCGCGGCCGGGCGGCGCTCGCC
>NZ_JBKYMO010000539.1:0-3529 GCF_047302915.1 Massilia sp. CT11-108
GCGCGGCCGGTCGCCGCCCGAGGCGAGGGCCGCCGCCGTCTCGTCGATCTCCGCGAGGAGTGCCCCGGTCCGCTCGTGCAGCGCGCGTCCTTCCTGCGTGAGCTTCAGCAGACGAGCGCCCCGTTCGAACAGGCGCAGGCCGAGATCCGCTTCCAGTTCCGCGACGCGGCGCGACAGCGTCGCCTTCGGCCGGCCCGTCTCGCGGGCGGCACGGCCGAAGCCGCCGTGGCGGGCGACGAGATTGAAATCGGCGAGGGCGAGCAAGTCCATGTGTTCCACCTGTGAGACGGGATGTCCAATATTACCGTCTATCGGTCCATCTGCGGGATGTCTAAGCTGTGAAGCGTCAACCGACACTTTTCACAATCCAACAGGAGCACACACCATGACCATTCTTGTCACCGGCGCAACGGGCAACATCGGCCACCACGTCGTTAGCCAACTCGTGCAGCGCGGCGCCCCCGTGCGCGCACTCGTCCGCAATCCCGCCAAGGCTGCATTTCCGGATGGCGTCGACGTCGTCCAGGGCGACCTGCTCGACGTGGATGCCCTGCGCCGCGCATTCGACGGCGTGTCGACGCTGTTCTTGCTGAACGCCGTCGTCCCCGACGAATTCACGCAGGCGCTCGTCACGCTGAACGTGGCGCGGGAAGCGGGCGTGCAGCGGGTCGTCTACCTGTCCGTCATCCACAGCGACCTGTATGTGAACGTGCCGCACTTCGCCGGTAAATTCGGCGTCGAGCGGATGATCGAGCAGATGGGCTTTACCGCCACCATCCTGCGTCCGGCCTATTTCATCGACAACGACGTCACGATCAAGGACGTGGTGCTGGGCTACGGCGTGTATCCGATGCCGGTCGGCGCCAGGGGCCTCGCGATGGTCGATGCGCGCGACATCGCGGAGGTGGCCGCCATTGAGCTGATCCGCCGCCACGATGCCGCGCAGCCGTTGCCGCTCGAGCGCATCAACGTCGTCGGCCCGGACACGCTGACCGGTGCCGACGTCGCCGCCATCTGGTCCGACGTGTTGCAGCGTCCGATCGCGTACGGCGGCGACGACACGGCCGCCTTCGAACAGAACCTGCGCCAGTTCATGCCGGCCTGGATGGCCTACGACATGCGCCTGATGAGCGAGCGCTTCCTCACCGACGGCATGGTGCCGGCCGCCGGCGACGTCGCACGCCTGACCGCGCTGCTGGGCCGTCCGCTGCGCAGCTATCGCGCATTCGCCGCTGCCATCGCCGCGGCCTGAACCCGGGTGCTTCGGCTTTCCCGAACTTCTGCTTCCGATATTTCTGATTCTATTGTTCCTCTGACAGCTTTACACTTTGTCCGTCGTCAATATAAGGCGACCTGCCGATCCAGAGCCGATCGGCGGAACCACAGCTGAAAGGGAATTGAAATGAATCGAGTGTCATTGAACGCGGGCGTGAAGCTCGTCATCGCCGTCGTCGTGCTGATCCTGCTGTTCGCGCTGGCACCGTTCGGGACGGTGCCGGCCGGCCATCGCGGCGTGATGACGACGTTCGGCAGCCCGAGCGACCAGGTGCTGAGCGAGGGCATCCACTTCCGCGTGCCGATCGCGCAGAAGCTCAACCTCGTCAACGTCTCGATCCAGAAGGGCGAAGGCGATGGCGATGCCGCCTCGCGCGACCTGCAGACCGTGCACACCCGCGTGGCGCTGAACTACCACGTCCGTCCGGATGCCGCGATGACGGTGTTCCGCGACCTGGGCAACGAGCCGGGCCAGCGCATCATCATCCCCGCCGTGCAGGAAGCGGTGAAGGCCGTCACGGCCCGCTTCACGGCCGAGGAACTGATCGCCAAGCGTACCGACGTGCGCGACCAGATCGTCACCCAGCTGCGCGAACGGCTGGCGCGCCACGGCATCGTCGTGGACGAGTTCTCGATCGTGAACTTCAATTTCTCGCGCTCGTTCAATGAGGCGATCGAAGCGAAGACGACGGCCGAACAGCTCAAGCTGAAGGCGGAACGCGACCTGCAGCGCATCGAGGTGGAGGCGAAGCAGCGCGTCGCCCAGGCCAAGGCCGAAGCCGAATCGCTGGCCGTGCAGCGCCAGCAGGTGACGCCGGAACTGATCCGCCTGCGCGAGATGGAGAACCAGCGCATGGCCATCGAGAAGTGGGATGGCAAGCTGCCCAGCGTGGCGGGTGGTGCGATCCCGTTCATCAACGTGAGCAACAGCGTTAAATGATCCTCGCAATCGTAAGCAAGTGAAACAGGAGTGGCGTCGGCGTATGGCTGGGATCGTGCAGTCAACGCCGCGCTACGTCCTGCAACGCGCGTTTGCTTGTCTGCATGCATATTTGATCTCCGGGTCATTGATATGCACACCGGTAACAGATCCTTACCAATCCCCAATGTTTCGTTCT
The DNA here is from genome assembly GCF_047302915.1 of Massilia sp. CT11-108. NCBI lineage: Bacteria > Pseudomonadati > Pseudomonadota > Betaproteobacteria > Burkholderiales > Oxalobacteraceae > Massilia > Massilia sp. CT11-108. The sequence goes on from NZ_JBKYMO010000539.1 coordinate 2,394, forward strand.
TGAACACATTGCTATCGTGGCGGCCTCACACCACCACAGGAGATAGCAATGAAAGCACTGACCTTCGCCCTCGCCGCTGCCACGCTCGTCGCCGGCACTGCCGCCCACGCGCAGCAGTCGACGACGTTCAAGCCGTATATCGGCGCGGGCGTCGCGAGCACCAGCAACCGGGACACCGACGGCCGCCACGCCGACGCGAAGATCTTCGGCGGCGTGGACTTCTCGAACAACCTGGGCGTGGAAGCGGGCTACGTCAATTTCTCCAGCCGCGACCGCCAGTATTCGGAAGCGTTGACGGGCATCCCGGGCGGCGTGAAGACGACGACGAAGGGGTACGGCGCCTACGTCGCCGCGAAATACACGGTGCCCATCACCGACCGCTTCTCCGCGTACGGCAAGCTGGGCCTCGCGCACAGCCAGCGCAAGTGGAACAACGACATCGGCTACTCGGCAACGGAGAACGACAACGACGTGTATGCCGGCGTGGGCGCGCAGTACAAGCTGAACGACACGCTGTCCCTCGTCGGCGAGTACGAGAACTACGGCAAGCGCAAGGATTTCGGCGCGCGCGCGGGCGTGTGGTCGGCGGGGCTGAAGGTCGGCTTCTGATTGCCCGTCAGGAAAAACCACGTTAGACTTGCGTTGTCGGAAAAGGCAGACTTGGTTATAGGTAGGCCCAAGTCCTTTCGGAAACGAAAGCTCTGTTTCATGCGTCCGCGCGTGCGAACCCTCGACGAACACTGGCGCCCGTCGGCGCCAACTGTTCGTCCGTGTGGTCGTCATGTCGATGCGCCGCTCCGGTCGAACAGTCGATCAAGGAGCAGCCCATGGACGCATCGTCATCCTCATTTTTTCTCCGCTTTACCGGTCGCACCGGCATCATCGCCGTCTCCGTTTTCTTCAACTTCGCCGGCTTCACCCTGATCATCCCCGTGCTGCCGTTTTCGGTGGCGCGCTACGTCGCGGCACCCGACGTCGCCTGGTGGGTGTCGGCTATCCTCGCCCTGTATTCGCTCTGTTCGTTCATCGCGGCGCCCGTGCTCGGCGCGCTGAGCGATCGCTTCGGGCGGCGGCCGGTGATGCTGGTGTCGCTGTGCGGCTCCGCCCTCGGATTCGCCGTGTTCGGTGTCGGCGGG
>NZ_JBKYMO010000540.1:0-3528 GCF_047302915.1 Massilia sp. CT11-108
CCACGTTGGCGGCGCCGCCCAGGCGCTCCTCGCGGCGCTCGATGCGCACGACGGGCACCGGCGCTTCCGGCGAAATGCGCGAGACGTCGCCGAACCAGTAGCGGTCGAGCATGACGTCGCCGACGACGAGCAGGCGCACGCTCTCCAGTTGGGGCGCTTCGGCCTGGCGGTAGCTGTCGGTCGGCAGCAGGCGGCTGGGGATCGTAGCGGTCATGCGTGCCTCACTTGCCCGTCAGGACCGAACGGCCGATGCCGTGGTACTCGATGCCCAGGCCCGTCATCAGCGGCGGCTCGAACAGGTTGCGGCCGTCGATGATCACCGGGTGCTTCAGGCGCGCCTTGATCTGCTCGAAGTCCGGGCTGCGGAACGCCTTCCATTCGGTGACGATCACCAGGGCTTCGGCGCCGTCCAGCGCTTCCATCGGCGTCTTCTTGAAGTCGACGCGCGCGAGTTGCGCTTCGGAGAGGTCCAGCGCCAGCACGCGCTGCGCTTCTTCCATCGCGACCGGATCGTGCACGGCGACGCTGGCGCCCCGCTCGATCAATTCCTTCAGCAGCACGCGCGACGGCGCTTCGCGCATGTCGTCCGTGTTCGGCTTGAATGCGAGGCCCCAGACGGCGAAGGTCATGCCCGCAAGGTCGTCGCCGAAGCGCTGCACGACCTTGCGGCCCAGCACCTGCTTCTGGCGGTCGTTGACGGCTTCCACGGCGCGCAGGATCAAGAGTTCCTGGTCGTACTGGCGCGCGGTGCGCTCGAGCGCCTGCACGTCTTTCGGGAAGCACGAGCCGCCGTAGCCGGCGCCCGCGTACAGGAAGCTGTGGCCGATGCGCGGGTCGGAGCCGATGCCGTGGCGGACGGCTTCGATGTCGGCGCCCACCTGGTCGGCGAGGTTGGCCAGTTCGTTCATGAACGAGATGCGCGTCGCGAGCATCGCGTTGGCCGCGTACTTCGTGAACTCGGCCGAGCGCACGTCCATCCAGTAGACGCGTTCGTGGTTGCGGTTGAACGGGGCGTACAGCAGCTTCATGAGGTCGCGCGCGCGCTGGCCCGCGGGGCTGTCGTCGTGGCCGATGACGATGCGGTCCGGGCGCATGAAGTCGTCGACGGCGGCGCCTTCCTTCAGGAATTCCGGGTTCGACACGACGGCGAATTCCATGCTTTCTTCACCACGCGCACGCAGCTCTTCGCGCAGGGCGGCGGCGACGCGGTCGGCCGTGCCGACGGGCACCGTGGACTTGTCGACGATGACCTTGTAGCCGTCCATGTGGCGGCCGATGTTGCGCGCGGCGGCCAGCACGTACTGCAGGTCGGCGGAACCGTCTTCGTCCGGCGGGGTGCCGACGGCGATGAACTGGAGCTGGCCATGCGCGACGCTGGCGGCGACGTCGGTCGAGAACTGCAGGCGGCCGCTGGCGCGGTTGCGCGCGACGACTTCTTCCAGGCCCGGCTCGTGGATCGGGATGCCGCCGTTGTTCAGCAGGTCGATCTTGCGTTGGTCGACGTCGAGGCAAAAGACGTCGTTGCCGAGTTCCGCCAGGCAGGCGCCGGTCACGAGGCCGACGTAGCCGGTGCCGATAATCGTAATCTTCATGGTTCGCTTTAGCTTAGTTCATCACGTTCAGTTCTTCGGTGCGGCGCGGCGGGTAAGTCTCCCACTTGCTGCACCCCGGGCATTGCCAGTAATACTGGCGCGCCTTGAAACCACAATGGCTGCACTGGTAGCGCGCCAGCTTCTGCGTGTACCCGTGCACCAGGTTCTTCACCATCGACAGCTCTTCCCATACGTTCGCCGGCGCATCCATCAGGCGCGCTTCCAGCAGCTTGTCGAGACCGAGCAGGGTCGGATTGCGGCGCAGCTCTTCCACCACCAGCTGTTTGGCAGCCTCCACGCCGTTGAGTTCAATGACGGCCTTGAAGACGACCTCGATCAGATCAATCGACGACGCTTCTTCCAGGTACGAGCGCAGCAGGTTGACGCCTTCCTGCGGGCGGCCGACGGTGCGGTAGCCATCCATCAGGCGCGCGGCGACGAGGGCCACGTGCGGCACGCTTTGCTGCTCCACGCGGCGCCACGTCTTCAGCGCGCCCTCGATGTCGCCTTCGGCCTTGAGCGCATCGCCGCACAGCATCGTCGCGCGCACGTTCTTGCGGTCGGCCTGCAGCGCCTTGTCCAGCAGCGCCTTCGCTTCCTCGGACTGCATGTGCACGAGGGCGTCCTGCGCCAGCTCGCAATAGAACTGCGCGATTTCCTTGTGGTGCGCGCCGGCGCCGGATTCCATCAGGCCTTCCGCGGCGGCGATCGCACGGCGCCATTCCTTTTCGCGCTGGAAGATCTCCAGCAGCGCGCGGCGGGCCTGCACGCCGTACTGCGTGTCGACGAGCAGGTTGAACGTCTCTTCGGCGCGGTCCAGCAGACCGGCCTTCAGGTAGTCCATGCCGAGTTCGTACTGCGCGTGCACCTGCTGCTCGATCGGCAGGTCGGGACGCGACAGCAGGTTCTGGTGGACGCGGATCGCGCGCTCCGTCTCGCCGCGGCGGCGGAACAAATTACCCAGCGCAAAGTGCATGTCGGCCGTTTCGGGATCGAGCTTGACGATCTCGATGAACGCGTCGATGGCCTTGTCCGGCTGTTCGTTGAGGAGGAAATTCAGGCCCTTGAAATAGCCGCGCGGGAGGCTGCGCGATTCGGAGACGAGCTGCTTGATGTCGACGCGGGCGGCGATCCAGCCGAGGGCAAAAAAGACGGGGATGCCGAGCAGCCACCAGATTTCAAATTCCATATGTTGTTCTTATTGATGACTGAGTTACGGTCAGGCGCGCGGCGCGACGCTGTCCGGCTGCGGCGCATTGGCAGCGGTACCGGCCGCGCTCTGCAGGGCCTGGATCGTGTGCTTGTGCTGCGAGCTTTCGCGGCGGTGCCGGAACACGGTCGGCGTCACGGCCAGGATGCCGAGGAAGGCGCCGGCGATGAAAAACGCGAGCAGCATCAGCACCAGCGGTCCCCGCACCTCGTAATTCAGGAAGAAATGCAGGTCGACCTGATGCGTGTTCTTCAGGGCAAAACTGAAGAACAGGACGAACAGCAGGCATCCGACGATGGTGGAGACGAGTTTCATCAGCAGGTCCCGAGAGGTAAGACGGCAAAGGCGCAGTGTCGCATATTTGAAACAATATTCCTAGAACGGCCGGCCCGGCCGTTGCTCGCGTGCGGCGTGATTATACGTGGGTTGCACGATTCGGGGTCAGAGCTCATTTTTCGGGAGATTCGGGGTCAGAGCACTTTTCAGGTCATTATCTCTGCAGCAAATTTCTCGTGAGTCCGGTAGCAACTATCGTCTGTGGTTGCTGATGCGCGCGACGCCCGTGCGTTGCGATTGTTCATCAGTAAATTGATCGAAAAAGTGCTCTGACCCCGAATTTTTGCGGGAATGTGCTCTGCCCCCGAATTTGAGATCGGCATAGGGGCGGCCAGTTGTCTGGCCGGTCCCCTGCCACACCACCCGGCGTGCGGGTCCGCACCGGGCGGT
>NZ_JBKYMO010000541.1:0-3519 GCF_047302915.1 Massilia sp. CT11-108
GGCCGCCGCGGCGCCGGGCCAGCGCCTGTCGCTGTTCGACACGAAGCTGGCCGGCCCCGCCCTCGTCGACGCCTTCAGGAAGCTCGGCGTGCGCACCCAGCTGCGCAGCCCCGTCATGTTCGTCGTGTACGTCGGCAGCATCATCACGACCCTGCTGTACGTGCAGGCCCTGTTCGGCACAGGCGAAGCGCCGTCCGGCTTCATCCTCGCCTGCGCCGTGTGGCTGTGGTTCACGGTGCTGTTCGCGAACTTCGCGGAAGCGCTGGCCGAAGGCCGCAGCAAGGCCCAGGCGGCCTCGCTGCGCGGCCTGAAGGAAGCCGTGACCGCGAAGAAGCTGGCGGTGCCGAAGCACGGCACGACGTGGCTGCCCTGCCCCGCCACCGACCTGCGCAAGGGTAACCACGTGCTGATCGAGGCGGGCGACGTCGTGCCCATCGACGGCGAGGTCGTCGACGGGGTCGCGTCCGTGGACGAAAGCGCGATCACGGGCGAATCCGCGCCGGTGATCCGCGAATCCGGCGGCGATTTCTCGGCCGTCACGGGCGGCACGCGCGTGCTGTCCGACTGGCTCGTCGTGAAGGTGACGGCGAACCCGGGCGAGACCTTCCTCGACCGCATGATCGCGATGGTCGAAGGCGCGAAGCGCAAGAAAACGCCCAACGAGATCGCGCTGACGATCCTGCTGGTGGCGCTCACCATCGTGTTCCTCGTCGTGACGGTGACCCTGCTGCCGTTCTCGCTGTACGCGGTCGACGTCGCCAAGTCCGGCACGCCGGTCACGATCACCGTGCTGATCGCGCTGCTCGTGTGCCTGATCCCGACGACGATCGGCGGCCTGCTCTCGGCCATCGGCGTCGCGGGCATGAGCCGGATGATGCGCGCCAACGTGGTCGCGACCTCGGGCCGCGCCGTGGAAGCGGCCGGCGACGTCGACGTCCTGCTGCTCGACAAGACCGGCACCATCACGCTGGGCAACCGCCAGGCCGCCGCCTTCCTGCCCGCCGCGGGCGTCACCGAACACCAGCTGGCCGACGTGGCCCAGCTGGCGTCGCTGTCCGACGAGACGCCGGAGGGCCGCAGCATCGTGGTGCTCGCCAAGCGCTTCGGCATCCGCCAGCGCGAGCTCGAAGCCCTCCATGCCGTGTTCGTGCCGTTTTCCGCGCAGACCCGCATGAGCGGCGTCGATTGCGGCGAGCGCCGCATCCGCAAGGGCGCCTACGACGCCGTGCGCCGCCACGTCGAGTCGCTCGGCGCGACGTTCCCGGCCGACGTCGTGCGCCTCGCGGAAGACGCCGCGCGCCGCGGCAGCACCCCGCTCGTCGTGGCCGAGGATGGCCGGGTGCTGGGCGTCGTGGAGCTGAAGGATATCGTCAAGGGCGGCATCAAGGAACGCTTCGCCGAACTGCGCCGCATGGGCATCAAGACCGTGATGATCACGGGCGACAACAAGCTGACGGCGGCGGCCATCGCCGCCGAGGCCGGGGTCGACGATTTCCTCGCCGAGGCCACGCCGGAAGACAAGCTGAAGCTGATCCGGCAATACCAGGCCGACGGCCGCATGGTCGCGATGACGGGCGACGGCACCAACGACGCCCCCGCGCTCGCGCAAGCCGACGTGGCCGTGGCGATGAACTCCGGCACGCAGGCGGCCAAGGAAGCGGGCAACATGGTGGACCTCGACTCGAACCCGACCAAGCTGCTGGAGATCGTCGAGATCGGCAAGCAGATGCTCATGACGCGCGGCGCGCTGACCACGTTCTCGATCGCGAACGACGTGGCCAAGTATTTCGCGATCATCCCCGCCGCCTTCGTCGGCACCTATCCGCAGTTGCGGGCGCTCGACGTGATGCATCTCGCGAGCCCGTCGTCGGCGATCATGTCCGCGCTGATCTTCAACGCGCTGATCATCGTGTTCCTGATCCCGCTCGCGCTGCGCGGCGTGCGCTTCCGCGCGATCGGCGCCACCGCCCTGCTGCGCCGCAACCTGCTCGTCTACGGCCTGGGCGGCATCGTCCTGCCGTTCATCGGCATCAAGCTGATCGACCTGCTGCTCGCGGCGCTGAACCTCGCCTGACCCTGGAGACCATCATGACATCCTTACTTCGTCCCACGCTCGTCCTGTTCGGCGCCCTGACCCTGCTGTGCGGCGTGCTGTACCCGGCCGCCGTCACCGGCGTCGGCCGCGTCGCCTTCGCGCACCAGGCCGGCGGCAGCCTGATCGAAGCGAACGGCAAGACCGTCGGCTCGACCCTGATCGGCCAGCCGTTCTCCTCGCCCGGCCACTTCTGGGGCCGCCGTCCGCGACCGCGCCGATGGCCGACAACGCGGCCGGCTCGGGCGGCTCCAACCAGGGGCCGACCAATCCCGCGCTGCTCGACGCCGTCAAGGCGCGGGTCGACGCGCTCAAGGCGCTCGACCCCGGCAACGACGCGCCGATCCCCGTCGACCTCGTCACCGCGTCCGCCAGCGGACTCGATCCCGAGATCAGCGTGGCGGCCGCCGAGTACCAGGCCGCGCGCGTCGCCGCAGCGCGCAAGCTGCCCGTGGCGCAGGTGCGCGCGCTGATCGACCGCTACCGCCGGGACCCGGCCCTGGGCTTCCTCGGCGAGGCGCGTGTGAACGTGCTGGCGCTGAATCTCGCCCTGGACGGCAAGGCGCCATGAGGACGAACGCATGAGCGTGCCCGGCGACGAGGTACGGCGCGATCCGGACGCGCTGCTGGCCCGCGTGCAGGAAGAAGAACGGCGCGCCGCGCGCGGCCGGCTGCGCATCTACTTCGGCGCGTCGGCCGGTGTCGGCAAGACGTACGCGATGCTGTCGGCCGCGCGCCAGCTCGCGGCCGCGCGCACGGTGCTGGTCGGCGTCGTCGAGACCCACGGCCGCGCCGAAACGGAAGCGCTGCTGGACGGGTTGCAGGTGCTGCCTCGCCACCAGATCGCCTACCGCGGCAAGGTTCTGTCCGAGTTCGACATCGACGCGGCGCTGGAACGGCGCCCGGAACTGGTGCTCGTCGACGAGCTGGCGCATTCGAACGTCCCGGGATCGCGCCACCCGAAACGCTGGCAGGACATCGACGAGCTGCTGGCCGCCGGCATCGACGTGTTCACGACGGTGAACGTGCAGCACCTGGAGAGCCTGAACGACGTGGTCGGCGGCATCACCGGCGTGCGCGTCGGAGAGACGGTGCCGGACTCCGTGTTCGATGCGGCCGACGAGGTCGTGCTGGTCGACCTGCCCGCCGACGAGCTGCTGGCGCGGCTGAAACTCGGCAAGGTGTACCAGCCGGTGCAGGCCGAGCGGGCCGGCCGCAACTTCTTCCGCAAGGGGAATCTCATCGCCCTGCGCGAGCTGGCGCTGCGACGCACGGCGGAACGCATCGGCGACGACGTGCGCGCGTACCGGGTCGAGCAATCGATCGACACCGTGTGGCGCACCGGAACGACGTTCCTCGCCTGCGTCGGTCCCGGTCCCGGCGCGGAAGGCGTCGTGCGCAGCGCGGCGCGCCTCGCGGCCCAGCTG
>NZ_JBKYMO010000542.1:0-3502 GCF_047302915.1 Massilia sp. CT11-108
GATTATTGACGATGCCGGTAGGAAACCATCGCGGGAAAAGGACGGGGAAAGGCGCTTATTTCATCCACGCGGCGCGGCCATTTCCGATTCCGGTGCCGGGGAAGCCAGCGACGCGACGTCGTCGTTGTCCAGTGCCAGGATTTCGACCACGCCATCGACCGGACGGTTCGACAGGATGACCGCGTCCGGCCCCAGGGCCTCGCGCACTTTGCGCAGGGCCTCGCGGGAAGTCGCCGCTGTAAATTTCTTCACGTTCATCGTTGTTCTCCGCTCTTGCTGGCTTGGTTCGCTATCCGGTCATGCGGGCACAGTCGCCCATTCACAGTGAGGATTATTGACGATGCCGGTAGGAAACCATCGCGGGAAAAGGACGGGGAAAGGCGCTTATTTCATCCACGCGGCGCGGATGGCACACCTGCACCGATCGCCAGAGAAGTTAATTGCCACGTAAATACAATGGTGAGAGAATTGGAACACAGCAACAAGATCATCGGTACGGGCACAATCTCTCATCTATGAGACAATTCTCAAACAGTCAATTGCTCAACTTTTAATATTTGTGGCAATTTTGACATGATAAGCGTAATAGAACAGAACGAATCAGTGTCTTGATCGCAAATTGTGTTCAAATGTAACAACGAATTTTATGGTCGTGCTAGACTGCGTAAACACCGTGTACTTGGCTTACATCGAAAGGCCAACAGATGAAACTGAGAATACCGAAGCGCCAACCCGGCACCCCCGGTGCTGAAGCCGCCCTCGTTCATTTATGCGAGGTGCTGGACCGCTGTATTCCCATCTTCCGTACCGTATTTCTCATTGCAGGGGTGCTCGCCGCGGCCCTGAAGGTCGGGCGAACCGCCGACTTCCTCTTTGCCACGGGTCTGCTCTTCCAGTTTGCGATGTGGTTCAATGACTGGTGGATCAGGACACGGGCTCGCTGACACTGTTCAGGACGTAAAAAAACCGCGGTCTCGATGTGAAACCGCGGTCCTTGTAATTTAGCAGCACCAATTTCTTAGCGCACTTCAATTCCAACGTCGAGGGCCTGCTCCGCCCTGTCACCGCGCCGCACCGTCCAGCGTCCACGCACGAGACGGCCATATACCGCGATATACAACACGACCTGGGCAACCACGATCGCCACGGCCGCCGGGGTCGACTGGCCGAACCAGACGCTGACTGCCACACAAGCCGCCACCGCCGGCGCCATGAAGCACGGCACCATCGCGTTGCGCTTCCAGGGACGAGCGGCGTCACGGCGCACATATTTGAAAACGAGACGGCGGAACACGAGCCCGTGCAGGTGCAATGCATCCGGCGCGCCCGGGCTGACCTTGCGGACGAACTTGCGGCGATAGATGCTGAACAGCACTTCGATGATCGGATAACCGCAAATAGCGAGAATTTGCCACGCGCTCAGCTCCGGATGACGCACCAGCAACAGGACCGCCATTTCCGACACCCAGAAACCGAGGAAATACGCCCCGCCATCGCCGAGGAACATTTTCCCGGACGGGTAGTTCAGCATCAGGAAGCCCAGCGTGGCGCCCGCGCACAGCGCACCGAGCACGGCAACGAAGCTGTCGCCGACCTGTAGCCCGACGGCGGCCAGGCCGATCGCCATGATGATGATCGTACTGCCCGACAGGCCGTTGAAACCGTCGATGATGTTGATGGCGTTGGAACCGCCTGCCACGAACACTGCGGTGGCAACGATCGCCAGCGGCGCGATCGTCAGCAGCGCATCCAGGCCCCAGATGTCCAGTTCGCCGACAGTGGCCCCCAGTGCGAGGCTTGCCACCAGTGCGCTCAGCGCGGTGGCGACAAGACGCACGCGGACCGACACGCGCTTGGTGAAGTCCTCGATCAGGCCCGCCAGGAAGGCCGGCAGGCTGGCGCCGAGCAGCAGATAGATGCGCGATGCGCGGCCGGCGCTCACCTGGCCTGGAAAGATCTGCTGGAAGAGCACGAGGCCGAGCAGGATGCCGCCTATCACGGCCAGGCCGCCGATACGCGGCACGGCCGTGGTATGGACCTTTTGCACGCCGCCCAGGTCGTGGTCGTGCGTCAGGCGTCCATGCCACTTTTGAGAACGGACGATGAGTTGGCTGATGACGAAACTCGCCACCCATGCGGTCAACCCAAGTAATACAAACTGGTATTCCGGCATCTTTTACTTCCTGTACATTCGCAGACTGTCTTTGCAGCGTGTTGGGCAAATGACGATTGAGGGGTACTGACCGATTCGGCTGGGTGAACCGGTCTACTCAGACTGATTTCTTGAGCGCGCTAAGCGTTAGAGCGCAAGGATGTTAGCATAAATCAACTCTACCAATCGACTTTTGGCACTATTGGCGAAGCGATTGTTGCGCTGCGGCCTCGAAAGAATCCCAACAAATTTCCTTACGCCAATCAATTCGCGCCAACGAGGCTCGTGACACGAATTGTCTTGGATTCGGGAATTTCCGAGTGTGACAAGACCTTGAGCTGCGGCAACGCCCGACGCAGGAACCGCGACAACAGCGTCCGCAGCGGCCCCGGCACGAGGAGCACCGGCGTCAGTCCCATTGCCTCTTGTTGCTGCGCAGCATTGGCAGCCTGCTGGACGATCGTGTCCGCCAGGCCAGGCTCGATGCCCGTGCCGTCGCCGCCGGCGTTCAGGGCCTGCACGAGCAGGCGTTCGAGGCGGTTGTCCAGGGTCATCACGGACAGTTCGTTCGTGCCCGGGAACAATTGCTGCACGATGGCGCGGCCCAGCGACACACGCACCAGCGCGGTCAAGTCGTTCGGATCGTTCGTGCTGCCCGCATGCTCGGACAGCGTCTCGATGATCGTGCGCATGTCGCGGATGTGCACGCCTTCCTGCAACAGGTTCTGCAGCACTTTCTGCAACGTCGACAGCGACACGACCTTCGGCACCAGGTCTTCGACCAGTTTCGGCGCATCCTTGGCCAGGTGGTCGAGGAGCGCCTGCACTTCCATGCGGCCCAGCAGTTCCGACGCGTGCGTCGTGATCAGATGGTTCAGGTGCGTGGCGACGACGGTGCCGGCGTCGACGACGGTATAGCCCATGCTCTGCGCGTCGTCCTTCAGCGCGGCGTCGATCCAGATGGCCGGCAGGCCGAACGCGGGGTCCGTCGTCACGAGGCCCGGCAGGGTGCCGCTCGCCATCCCCGGGTTGATCGCCAGGTACTGGCCGTTCATCGCCTCGCCGCTGCCCACTTCGACGCCCTTCAGCGTGATGCGGTAGGCCGACGGTTTCAGCTCCAGGTTGTCGCGGATGTGCACCGGCGGCGCCAGGAAGCCGACTTCCTGCGCGAACTTCTTGCGGATGCCCTTGATGCGCTTCAGCAGTTCGCCGTTCTGCGTCTTGTCGACGAGCGGAATCAGGCGGTAGCCCACTTCCAGTCCGAGCGTGTCGACCGGCATGACGTCCTGCCAGCTCGCCTCTTCCTGCTCCGCGGGCGTGGTGGCCGCGGCGGCGGCGCCTCCGCCGGGC
>NZ_JBKYMO010000543.1:0-3492 GCF_047302915.1 Massilia sp. CT11-108
AGCAATTGGCCGCCCTGGCCGCCCGGGACAGCGCGGCGATCGGCCGGACGCAATTCGGCCGGGGCATGCCGCCCGACGTGCTCGCCTCGCTGTCCCGGGCGGCCAGGGCGGCCAATTGCTTCGTCACCGAGCGCCAGGTCGCCGGTCCCGACGGGAAGACGGTGAACATGCTGCAGGTGCATTTCGCGAACCGGGGCGACCAGGAAGGCGAGCCGCTCGCGTCCCAGCCGGACTCGGTCAACTACCATGCCGTGCAACGGCTGGCGGCGCGCTTTGCCGAAGCGCTGTCCCCGATCGTCCGGACCGACGACAGGGAGTACCGGATCGAGCACGTGGCGTGCTTCCGCACGCAGGGCGGCAGCGCCGACGTGTTCGCGGATCAACTCGCCCGGCAGATGCCGATGACGTACCAGCCCGCACGTATCGAACTGACTTCGGATCACTACCTGGACGCTTCCATACGCACGTCGCGCCTGTTCAGCCTGCTGCCTGCGGGCGAGCGGGAACAGCTGGTGCGTGCGGCCCACGTCGCGCACATGGTGTGGGACGAGCAGGTCGGCATGGACGAGCACGGCAACCAGCGGCTCGAGGTGCGCGTGATGTTCGGCGGCACACAGAACATGCGCGACGTCAAGCAGGCCTTCAGCAGCATCGGCCAGTCGGTGGGCAAGGTGTTCAAGGCGAACCACGAGGCGGCCGTGCTGGTGGCGAAGGCGGTCGACGACGCCTATGCCAAGGGGCGGAACGTGAAGTTCGAGTACATCGCGGGCGGATCGATGGGCGGCGCGAGCGCGCAGCTGTTCGCCGCCGCGGTCGAGAGCCGCGTGAAACTGTACGACCCGGCGCCGCTGATCCTGTTCGACCCGCAACTGCCGAACGAGGCCCAGGCCAGGCATGCCATCAAGGACGGCAAGCTCGGCTACGACTATGCCAAACCGCGCGGCATCGCCATCACGCTCGACTATGCGGAGCGTTCGCGCAAGAGCCTGATGGGACGCATGAAAGGGCTGGGCTTCAAGTCGCCCGGCCTGGTGCGCCTGAAGCTGGGCCTGAGCGCGTACGACCGCACCAAGTACCTGCCCGACGGCGGGACGGAACTGCGCCCGCCGCGCACGTCCGGGCCGCCGGGCATGGGCTACCATGCGGATCCGGGCCTGTACAAGAGGGCGCTCAACCGGTTCACCGGGATGGTGGGGTTGCGGCGCTGAACCTGCGCTCAGCCGACGTCGGCCTGCTTGCCCAGCACGAGGAGCAGCAGCGCCATCCGGACCAGGATACTGTTCGCCGCCTGGCGGAAATAAGCGGCGTTCGGCAGGCTGTCGACGTCCGTGTGCAGTTCGTCGATCCGGGGCAGGGGATGCAGGATTACCGTGTCCTTGCGGCAGCGCGATTCCACTTTGGCGCGGGTCAGCACGTAGCTGCCGCGCACGGTCGCCCTCACTTTCGCGTCGGCGATCCGTTCGTCCTGGATGCGCGTCAGGTAGACCACGTCGGCCTCCTCCAGCGCGGCGTCCAGGTTGCTCGTCCGGATCGCCTGGCATCCCATGTCGCGCACGCCGCGGAGGATCGCGCCGGGAATCTGGAGTTCGGGCGGCGCGACGAACAGGAACCGCACGCCCGCATGGAGACACAGCAGGTTGACGAGGGAAGGCACGCAGCGCCCGAACTTCAGGTCGCCCACCACGGCGATCGTCATGCCGTCGACGCCGCGCCCGGGCCGTTCCTCGAGGATCGTGAACAAATCCTGCAGCGCCTGCGTGGGATGCTCGCCATTGCCGTCGCCGGCATTGATGACCGGCACGCTCGACACGGCGGCCGCTTCGGCGGCGGCGCCGCGCTGGTGATGCCGCATCACGATCACGTCGCAATAGGATTGGATCATGGTGATCGTGTCGGCCAGCGACTCGCCCTTGGCCAGCGACGAGTTGACGGTCCCGGTCGTGCTGTTGACCTGGCCGCCGAGGCGCATGAACGCGCTGGCGAAACTCATCCGCGTGCGCGTGCTGGGCTCGAAGAACAGGTTGCCGAGGATGTAGCCGTCGAGGACGTTGCTCCTGGCCTGGCGCGCGGCGATGGGCTTCATCCGGCGCGCCAGGTCGAACAGGGTGTCCAGCCCCGCAAGGTCGAACTGGTTCACTGAAACGATACTGCGGTTCTCGAATTCCAAGGCATACTCCGTTGTCCGCCGGGCCGGTCAACCGCGCATTCTGGAGGAAAACATCGGCGGCATGTGCGGACCGACAGCGGATTGACGGCCAAGTGACAGGAAAATGCAAGACTTCCCGTCCGCCGGACGGCTGGTCAGCCAAGGACAGCCGCGCTATACTCAAGCAAGTCCTACATTACCCAGGTGCATCATGTCCGACGACTTTTCGATATCCCGTGAATTACTGGAGGAGCTGATCTCCCTCGTCAATTCCGGCCAGAGCTTCTCGGATATTCACATCGAGCAGGACATGCCCGTGATGATCAAGTCGCCGCGCGGATGGCGCCAGGTCGGCACGGAACCGGTCACGCTCGAGGACATGCTGCCCGTACTGAACGCCATCGACGAGGATTGGGAAGACAAGATCGTCGAGAGCGCGATCGACCGGCCGTTCATCCTCACCGACTACCGGCTGCGTTGCAACGTGTTCCGCTCGTCGTCCGGTTCGAAGACGACCATTTCGATCCGCCGCCTGCCGCTGCGCCCCATCGCGCTGGACCAGACCGGCCTGCCGCACTATGTCAAGACGGTGCTCGAGGCGACCCGCGGGATCATCCTGATCACGGGGCCGACCGGCTCGGGCAAGACGACGACGATCGCCTCGATGCTCGACCAGATCAATGCGACGCGCAGCGCCCACATCATCACGATCGAGGAGCCGATCGAATACCAGCTGCGGCGCAAGCAGTCGATCATCTCGCAAAAGGAAGTCCCGGCCGACACGGCCACGTTCTCGTCCGGCCTGCGCGAAGCGCTGCGCCAGAAGCCGGACGTGCTGATGGTGGGCGAGATCCGCGATTTCGACACGGCCGACACCGTGCTGCACGCCGGCGAATCCGGCCACCTCGTGCTCGCGACGATGCACACCAACAGCGCGGTCAGCGCGATCTCCAAGCTGCTGGGTTTCTTCCCTGCCGAACAGCGCGAGCAGCGCGCGGCCGGGCTGTCGAATTCCCTGGTCGCGGTGATTTTCCAGACCCTGCTGCCGAACGAGCAGGGCGACGACGTCGTGCTCGCCTACGAAATGGTGTTCAACAATAACCAGCAGGTGGCACAGTACATCGCCGACCCCGGCAAGCTGCACCTGATCGCCGACTTCATGCGCCGCAAGGAGGACAGCATGTCGCGCAGCCTGAACGACGTCCTGGTCCAGCTGATCGCGAAAAAGGCGATCAACGTGAAGGATGCCATGCGCGCCACCTACAACCGTCTCGAGCTGCACGAGATGGCCAACGCCAAGCGCTGACGCGCGCGCCCGGCTTCGCTCCCGGCGGCGCGGCTTCGCC
>NZ_JBKYMO010000544.1:0-3491 GCF_047302915.1 Massilia sp. CT11-108
CTTCAACCCGCCGCCCCAGTCCTTCTTCGAGGTCAGGAAATCATGGTCGGGCTTGATGCCGACGATCGTCGGGGCGATGTACCACGACGGATTGATGACCTCGGTGGTGTCCTGAGCCAGGGCCGTTCCGGCGGAGCACAGAATGGCGGCGGCCAGGGCGATCTTCTTCGTATTATTCACAGGTAACTCCCATAAGTTGTAAAGGTACTGACATCGCATGGCTTGCAGTGATGTTGATGTCAAGCTTACAAGTCGGCCATTTTTCGGGTCAGTGCGCTGGCGCACCTAACAGCCGGTTGTTGTGGCGATTTTACAACGTAGCCATTTATGCCATGATTGCGGTTTGTTTCAGGATGTTACGAACTGCGGGTTAACCGTCGCTTACTTCTTATAACGTCGCCCTTCGTGCATGCACGTCTCCTTTTATTACGGAATTGTCATGTCACGCGGTCAGGTCGATACCGCTTCGATTGCAAGCCGTGCAGCCGGTTCCCGTTGAGCCCCACCAATTTGTCGAGCGTCAATACGCAATCGAGTTTCTCTTGCTTTTAGGGATGAATAACTTTTCAGAAATTTTTAGAAATGTTGGATGGCGCACAGACCGGGGGTGATGAGGCAGGCAATCTTGTATCCAGTTAAGCGGAACCGGCGTGTTGTCAGGTGGTCATACACGAATACGGCGGTCCGGGCCATACACAGAACATCGTCCTTTTCACGGAGTAAACCAATATGCATGCAGCGACTCACCATAATGCGGTACAAGGCGAACTCAACGCGGTGCACACTTCCAGTAACTCTGCACTGATCGAACGCGTCCCACCGCAGCCGACCGAGCGCGCTCCGATTTCGCTCGCGCCGATCGAGCGGGTGCGGTCGACGTCGGCTACCCAGCGCCGTATCGAAAACATGCAGAAGCTGATCGGCGAGCTGCAGACCCACGAGATGCTCGCCGACGAAATCGCCTGGTTCCTCAAATTCTCGCCGTCGGGCGCCCGCAAATACATCCGCGACCTGCGCGAAGCCGGCGTCATCGAACTGGCCCGCTACATCGAAGGTACCGCCACCTACCTTGGCAAGGCCGTGTACCGTATTTCGCCGGATCCGGAGCGCGTCAAGGCCTTCCTGGGCGCGATCTGCCAGCCCAAGCGCGAAGGCGCCGCCCCGCGCAAGGAGCGTCCAGGCCTGCGCGAGCAGAGCATGGCCGGCACCGGCCGCCACTTCCACATCCTGGCCGACGACACCCATTACGCGATCCGCGTCAACCGCAGCCCGGTGACCCGCGACCCGCTCGTCGCCGCACTGTTCGGCCCGCCTCCGAGCCAGGTCGCCAAAGAGCGCGTCTGAGCGCGCTGGCGTTGATAGCGGTCGCACGACGCGGCCGCTATCAGCTGCGCCACCCCGCCGAGAGGCCGGGTGGCGCTGTTTTTTTGCAGGATTCCAATTGAAAAGGCGACAAGCGTGCTCATATGCCGGGTGCGGCACCCCGACCGCTTACCCATCAAGGAGACTCCATGCTGCCGAGTGCCGAATCCCTGGAAGGCCAACCCGTTCCCCAGGTGACGTTCAAGGCGCGCCCCGACGACCAGTGGCGCGACCTCACGACCGATGAACTGTTCAAGGGCAAGACCGTCGTCGTGTTCGCCTTGCCCGGCGCCTTCACGCCGACCTGTTCCTCGGCACACCTGCCGCGCTACAACGAGCTGGCACCCGCCTTCCGCGGGAACGGCGTCGATGAGATCGTCTGCATCGCCGTCAACGATGCCTTCGTGATGCAGTCCTGGCAGGCCGGCCAGGAGGCGGGCAACATCACCATGATCCCCGACGGCAACGGCGACTTCACGGAAGGCATGGGACTGCTCGTCGACAAGCGCGACCTCGGCTTCGGCAAGCGGTCGTGGCGCTATTCGATGCTCGTCAAGGACGGCATCATCGCCAAGGTGTTCATCGAGCCGGACAAGGAAGGCGATCCGTTCGAAGTGTCGGACGCCGATACCATGCTGCGCTACCTCAACCCGGACGCCACGCCGCGCGAGCCCGTCGTGATGTTCTCCAAGCCGGGCTGCCCGTTCTGCGCGCGCGCCAAGGCCGTGCTGAAAGCGAACGGCATCGTCTTTACGGACATCCCGCAGGATGCGAAGATCACCACCAGCGTGCTGCGCGCCGTCTCCGGTGCCACCACGTGGCCGCAGGTCTTCATCGGCGGCAAGCTGATCGGCGATGCGGAGGCCGTCGCCGCATATTTCGCACCGCGCAAGCAAGAGGCCCGGTAACGCCGGTATCGGGAGAACACGATGGAAGCCGCTATCGTCTGCGCCGTACTCGCGCTCGGCGTGCTGTTCGCGTGGCTGCTGCCGCGCTGGCGCCTGCGCCGCGTGCTGGCGCGTCCGCTCACCGCGGCCCAGCTCGGCATCATCGAGCGCAACGTCGACCAGTACCGGGGCATGCCGCCCGACCTGCGCGCGCAGTTGCAGCGCCTCGTCAAGCAGTTCCTGCACCAGAAGACGTTCGTCGGCTGCGCCGGACTCGAGGTGACGGAAGAGATGCGCGTGACGATCGCCGCGCAGGCATGCCTGCTGCTGCTGAACCGGCCCAGCCGCGTGTATCCGGGCCTCCACGCCGTGCTGGTCTACCCGGGCGCGTTCCTCGTGCCGCGGCGCGAGCACGACGCGGCCGGCGTCGTCACGGAAACGCGCCAGGACCTGCTGGGCGAATCGTGGGGTGACGGGCGCGTCGTGCTGTCCTGGGAACACGTGCGCCGCGCCGGCCTGGCGGCCGAAGGCACGCACAACGTCGTGCTGCACGAGTTCGCGCACCAGCTCGACAGCGAATCGGGCAGCAACAACGGCGCGCCCTTCCTCGGCAGCCCGGAGCGCTACCGGAGCTGGTCGGAAACGCTGTCGCGCGATTTCGCGCTGCTGCGGCGCGATGCCTACTGGGGCCAGCGCGACGTACTCGATCCGTACGGCGCCACGAATCCGGCCGAGTTCTTCGCCGTGGCGACGGAGAGTTTCTTCGAGCAGCCGCACGAGCTGGCCGCGCGCCATCCGGATCTGTATGCGGAGTTCCAGGCGTATTACCGCGTGGACCCGCGCGACTGGTTTCCCACGCCGGCGCCGGAACCGGAGCACTACGGCATGGTCTACGGACAGTGGCGCTAGCGGCTACGCTGCGTGCGCTCGCGTACAGAGACCGAGCCCAGCGGGAGGCATCATGGCCACACCTTTATATGCAGGAGGTCATCCATGTCCACGATCATTGCAGGGCACTTCCAGCTGCAGGATGACGTCGAGCGGGCGCGCCATGCCCTGATCGACGCCGGGTTCCCGAGCGAACGCATCAGCGGTTTCTACCTGAGCCAGCCGGGCCAGCACGACCTGACGCCGATTGGCGGCGACAACATCCACTCGCCGGGCGCCAAGGAATCGCCGGAAGGCGTGGCCCAGGGCGCCGGTGCCGGTGCGGCGGTCGGTATCGTGGCCGGCGCCCTGGGC
>NZ_JBKYMO010000545.1:0-3484 GCF_047302915.1 Massilia sp. CT11-108
GCCGGCGCGCTGCTGATGGCCGTCGCGGCGAGCCTCGTGGTCAGCCGCCACATCGGCATTCCGGCGATCCTGCCGGCACAGCGCCTGCTCGCGGTCGCGTGCGTCGTCTGGGGCGCCTGGGACATTGGTTGCCTGTCCCGAGCACCGCCGATCCGCGCGCCGCAGCTGCGCTGGTGGCCGCCGAAGATCGGCCTGGTCCGGCTCGTCCAACGGGTCCAGAGAAGGAGGCAGGATGGCTGAGGTGGATGGGTGGCTGCTGCTGGGCTTCGGCGGACAGGCCGTGTTCATGGGGCGGTTCGTCATCCAGTGGCTGGCCAGCGAGCGCAACCGCCGCAGCGTGATCCCCGTGTCGTTCTGGTACCTGAGCATCGCCGGCGCGCTCGTGCTGCTCGCCTATGCACTGCACCGGCGCGATCCCGTGTTCGTCGCCGGGCAGGGCCTCGGCGTTGCGATCTACCTGCGCAACCTGCGGCTGATCCGGCGCTCAGCGCACGGCGAGCAGGGAGACCTTGGCGGCCAGCACCAGCAGTACGGCGCCCACCGTCCGGTCGAGCCAGACGAGGCGCGCGCGCAGCCACGCGAGCACGGGGCGCGACGAGAACAGCAGCGCGACGAGCGCGAACCACAGCAGCCACTCGGCGACGAGCAGCGTCCAGAGCAGGGCGACGTCGGCCGTGGCCAGGTCCGGCTTCAATGCCTGGGACAGCACCGAGCCGAAGTACAGCATGGCCTTCGGATTCAGGAGGTTCGTGAGGAAGCCGCTGACGAACGCCTTGTGGCCGGCCTTGGCTGCCTGCGCCTCGGGCAACTGGCCGCGGGAACGCAGGCACTGGATGCCGAGCCAGGCGAGGTACAGCGCGCCGACGACGGCCAGGATGCGCGACAGGCCCGGCAGCGCGGCCAGCACGAGCGACATGCCGAGGACCGAGATGAGGACGTAGATGCCGATCGCCGTCGCGACGCCGGTGGCGGCCCACAGGCCGGCGCGGCGCCCGGAGACGATGGCGGTGCGGGTCACGACGGCGAAGTCGGGACCCGGTGAGATCAGCGCCAGCGCGTGGATGCCGAGGATGAGGAACAAGGTGTTGGGCGTCATGGTCTGAAGGCGGCGTGGACGGTGCCGGACATCGTAGCACCGTCCGCGTCAGTCCGCAGACCTCGACGTCACTCGCGCCCGAACGCCGGATTCGGACGCGTGAGGTAGTACCACTCGTGGTTCGGCTGGGCGTTCACGTCCGGGAACAGGATGCGGCCCGCGAATTCCGCGACGACGGGCGTGCCGTCCGCGCGCACGCCGATCTGTTCGCCTTCCGCGACGGGGTCGAAGCTGGCCCACTGGCGCGTGAACTGGTCGCCGGCGTCGAGCTTGTCGTGCACGACGACCATCTGCAGCGCTTCCATCTGTTCGAACGGGATGGGTTCCGGTTCCGGTGCGTCGATGATTTTCAGGAAGGCGAGGGTGTTCATGATCGCGGTGTACGCGACGTCCGGCGCGCGCGGGTCGAGGTGCTGGCCGCATTCGAGCGTCAGCGCGTAGCCGCCCGTGCTGCGCATGTATTCCGTCGTGCCCATGCCGTAACGCAGCACCGTTTGCAGTTCCTGCGCGTTGCCGCGCGAGCGGCGCTGGACGCCTCCGCCGTACGCGGCCATCCAGCCCGTGACGAAGCGGCGCACGCCCAGGCGGCGTGCCAGTGCGCGTTCCTGGCGCATGTGCGTGAAGGGTTCCAGCGGGCCGTCGTTGTCGAGCGGGCCGACCATCACGAACGGTTCGCCGTGCGCGGCGTTGAACGAGTGCAGGTCGAGCAGCACGTCGTGCTGCGCCAGCAGCGGGCACAGCCAGTTGGCGACGTGGTCTTCGAAGTCGTGCGGTTCCGCTTTCGGCGACAGGTCGCGGTTCAGGTTGCGGTCGCCCGAGCGCGTGTTCTGCGCATACGCCTTCGGGTTCACGATGGGGACGAAGGTCACGCCGCCGTTGACGATGGGGAGTGTACCGGCGTCGATCTCGGCCATGATCCGCTGGATGGCCTGGGTGCCGCACTTTTCGTTGCCGTGCGTGGCACCCATGATGATGACTCTCGGACCGGGGCCCTGGCCGGTGTAGTTGACGGACTTGAAGTGCAGCTGGCTGGCGGGGATCATGCGTCGTGTTCCAGGAAAAAAGAATGCCGGCATTGTAGCGTGCCGGCCCCGCCCATGGCATCATCCGTGGTTTTCGTAGAAGAATGTCAGCATGGACGGCGTCAATACGGGGACTGCGTCCCGCATCCACGGCCTCGACACCTTGCGCGCCCTTGCGGTCACGCTCGTCGTGCTGCACCACTACACGCTGTTCGTCAGCGACGCGCCCACGTTCGGCTGGGTCGGGGCGATGGGCTGGGCGGGCGTCGACCTGTTCTTCGCGCTGTCCGGCTACCTGATCGGCAACCAGATCTTCGCGGCGCTCGGTTCCGCCCGCGGGTTCGGCCTTGGCCGGTTCTACGTGCGGCGGCTGCTGCGCACGCTCCCCAATTTCTGGGTCGTGCTGGCCCTGTACGCGCTGTGGCCGGGGGGGCGCGGCGCCACGCCGATGCTCCCGCTGTGGCAATACCTGACGTTCACGCAAAACATCCATCTGCAGCCGGGCACCGCATTTTCGCACGCGTGGTCGCTGTGCATCGAAGAGCAGTTCTACATGCTGTTGCCGGCGGCCGCCATCCTCGGTGCCGCACTGGGGCAAGGTGGCGTGCGGCAGCGCTGGGCGTGGGGCGCGTTGCTGCTGGCCGTCGCGGGCGGCATGCTGGCCCGCGCGACGATCTGGCAGGACGGCGAGAATGCACCTAACCGACTTGGTTACTACTACCAGTACATCTATTACTCGAGCTGGTGCCGCGCCGACGAATTGCTGGCGGGTGTGGCGCTCGCGCTGCTGAAGCATCGTGCGCCCGGGTTGTGGCGCCGCTTGCTTGCGTACGGCGATGCGCTGCTTGCGGCCGGGGCCGCCGTCATCGGTGTCGCGTTTGCGTGGTTTCTTGACGATCACTATGGATTCGCGCAGACGGTCGCCGGCTACCCGCTGCTCGCCCTCGGTTTTGCCCTGCTGATCCTGGCCGCGCTGGCGCCGCATTCCCTGCTGCACCGCGTGCGCGTGCCGGGCGCGGCCGGCCTCGCGTTGTGGTCGTACGCGATCTACCTGACGCACAAATCCGTCAGCATCCTCGTCGCGCAACGGCTGGCGCAGGCGGGCCACGGGGCGGAGGAGGCGATCACGGTCGCCGCATGCATGGCGGCATCGCTGGCGGCCGGGGGGCTGTTGTACGTCCTCGTCGAGGCGCCGTTCATGCGCCTGCGCGCACGTTGGGATGCGGCACTCAGCCCCGCACCCGCACCGGCGCTTCGATGACGTCGAAGGCGGCCGGCATGTCGGCCAGCCAGGCTTGCAGGTGGGCGATGCGCATCGACGGGTCGTAGCCGTCCGTGGACGCCAGCGCCGCGCGCAGGCCGGGCA
>NZ_JBKYMO010000546.1:0-3469 GCF_047302915.1 Massilia sp. CT11-108
GTCGCGAGGCCGCCCGTGTGGCCCGCCAGCGCGGCGGGAAACGCGTTCATGCGGGGCGAGCCGAGGAAGCCCGCGACGAACAGGTTCGCAGGCCGCTCGTACAGTTCCAGCGGCTTGCCCACCTGCTCGATGCGGCCGCCGTTGAACACGACGATCTTCTGGCCCAGGGTCATCGCTTCGACCTGGTCGTGCGTCACGTAGATCATCGTCGCCTTCAAGTCCTTGTGCAGGCGCGCGAGTTCCACGCGGGTCTGCGCGCGCAGCGCGGCGTCGAGGTTGGACAGGGGTTCGTCGAACAGGAAGACTTCCGGCTTGCGCACGATGGCGCGGCCGATCGCCACGCGTTGCCGCTGGCCGCCCGACAGCGCCTTCGGCTTGCGGTCCAGCAGGTGCGCGATCTGCAGGATCTCGGCCGCGTGCCGCACGCGCGCGACGATGTCCGCCTTCGGCACCTTCGCGAGTTTCAACGCAAAACCCATGTTCTCGGCCACCGTCATGTGCGGGTACAGCGCATAGCTCTGGAACACCATCGCGATCCCGCGCCGGGCCGGCTCCACCGTGTTGCTAACGACGCCCCCGAGCTCGAGGGTGCCGTCCGTGATGTCTTCCAGCCCCGCGATCATCCTCAGGAGAGTCGACTTGCCGCAGCCGGACGGTCCCACGAAGACGACGAACTGGCCGTCCTCGATGTCCAGGTCGACGCCCTTGATGACGGGATTGTCGCCATAGGTCTTGCGGATGCCGCGCAGCCTTACCGATGCCATAGAATCTATCCTTTCAATCCGCTCGCTGCCAGGAAGCCCTGCGTCACGCGGCGCTGGAACAGCACGTACGCCAATGCCACCGGCAAGGCGCCGAGCAGCGCCGCGGCCATCAACTGGGCGTAGCGTACGCCGAACGCATCGTACGTCTGCGTGAGGCCCAGCGGGATCGTCATCATGTCGTTCGACGTGACGATGATGAACGGCCACAGGAAGTTGTTCCACGCCGCGATGAACGTCACGATCGCCATCGCCCACACGATATTGCCAGAGATGGGCAGGTACACGCTCCACAGTACGCGCAGCGGGCCCGCGCCATCCATCACGGCGGCCTCGCGGAAATCGGCGGGAATCGCGTCGAAGAACTGCTTGAACACATAGATCACGACCGGCGACACGACCTGCGGCAGCACGATGCCCGCGTACGAATTGATGAGACCCAGCTGGTGCATCGTGCGGAACAGCGGCACGAGCAGCGCCTCGAACGGCAGCAGGAAGCCCAGCATGGCGATGCCGAACACGATGCCGCGGCCCCGGAAACGCAGCTGGGAAAACGCGTAGGCTGCCATCAGGCTGATCGCCATCGTCACCACCGTCACCAGCAACGCGACGAGTAAGCTGTTGAACAGCCAGCGCACGACGTTGCCGGCGCCGAGCGTCTTGCGGTACGCGTCCAGCGTCCAGTCCTGCGGCAGCCAGTGGAAGTTCGCCGACACCGTCTCGAGCTCCGGCCGCAGCGACGTGGACAGGGCCCACAGCAGCGGAAACGCCCACAGCGCGGCGAGCACGATGGCGCAGGCGGCGCCGGCGACCGTCCAGAATGAGGCCCTCATGCGTCCCTCCCGGCCAAAAATTTCACCAGCCACGCCTGCGCCAGCGACAGCAGGACGACGATCGCCACGAACGCCATCGCGACCGCGGCCGCATACCCGGCATCGCTCTGCGTGAACGCCGTCTCGTACATGTAGTGCAGCGCGACGCGCGTCGTGTTGAACGGCCCGCCGCTCGTGAGGATGTACGTCTGGCCGAACACTTTCAGCGACGCGATCAGCTGCAGGATCAGCGCGGTCGTCGCGACGGGCCGCAGCGCGGGCCACGTGATCGTTCGGAACAGCGTGAAACCGCGGGCGCCGTCCAGCGCGGCCGCTTCGTACAGCTCGGCGGGGATGTTGCGCAGGCCGGCGAGGAACAACAGCATATTGAAGCCGACCGTCCACCAGATCGTGCCAATGGCGACGGCGGGCAGCGCCCAGTACGGGTCCGCGAGCCAGGCGCGCTGGCCCCCGAGGATGTGATTGACGACGCCGGACGACGGCTGCAGCATCCAGTCGGCGATCAGGGTCATCACGGAGATCGGCAGCACGAACGGCAGGAAGAACGCGCCCTGCAGCCAGCCCTGCACGCGCGTGAAGCGGTCGACGAGCAGCGCCATCAGCAGGCCGATGGCGCACAGCGGGATCACCGTCAGCAGGGAAAAATAAAACGTGTTGCCAACCGAATCCCAGAACGACGGGTCGTTCAGCAAGGTGTGATAGTTGTCCAGGCCGACGAAGGCGCTCGTGCGCGTGAGGCTGCTCTCCGTGAGGCTGAGCCAGAACGTCTGCAGCGCCGGCAGGAAGAAGAACAGGCCGAACGCCAGCACGAAAGGCGCCAGCAGCAGCCAAGCCGGCAGGGTGTCGCGCCGGGCCGTCGTCGGCCCCAGGGTCATGTCGTCGCGTTGCATGGCGCCCCTCAATAGCGCGGCGGACGCTTGCGCACGAGGCGCGCCGCTTCCGTCTCGAACCGGTGCACGGCCTGCTCCGGCGTCAGGTAGCCGTACAGCGCGGCCGGCAGGAATTTCGACGCGATCGCCTCCAGCGGTCCGGCCGCGCCCATGTACCAGCCGTCCGGATCGTACACGACGTCGTTGGCGACCTGCGCGTACATCGCATTCGGCATCAGGCTTTTCGCAGCGGCCGATTCGGCGACGGGCTTGTACGCGGGGATGTGGCCGCCCTCGGCCCACCCGAGCGAATGCTTGCTGACGTAGGCGATGAAGCGCATCACAGCCTGGACTTTTTGCGGCGACGGTTCATGGCCCGGGTTCGCGGGCAGCGCGAACGCGTGCGAATCCGCCCACGTGGACGCGTTCGCGTACATCTTCGGCAGCGGCACGATGCCGTATTCGAAGCCGAGCGTGCCGGCCTTCGTCGCGCGCACGAGCTCCGGCACTTCCCACACGCCGTTCAGCATGAACGCGGCGCCGCCGCCCATGAACTGGCTCGTCGACGCCGGGTAGTCGAGGCCCGCCTGCGCATAGCCCTTCGTAAACCAGTCGCTGATGCGCGACAGCGTCGCGGCGCCGGCCGGGCCGTACGTGAAGCGGCCATTGGCAATGATCGTGACGTTCTGCTGCGCGAGCATGGCCAGCCACAGGCGCCAGATCGCATACGAACTCTGGCTGCTTTCCATCGTCAGGCCGCGCTGGCCCGTGCGCACGGTGGCGGTGCGGAAGGCGTCCGTCAGCGCATCCACGCCGTCGATCGGCTTCAGCTTGCCGTCCGCGCCGAGCAGGCCCGCCTTGCCCGCGAGCGTCTTGTTGTAGTAGAGGACGAACGGGTGCACGTCGAGCGGGATCGCATACGTCGCGTTCTGGTACTGCGCCTTGGCCCACTGGCGCGGCAGGTAGTCCTGGCCGCGCAGGCCGGCCGCCGCCAGCTCGGCGGGCG
>NZ_JBKYMO010000547.1:0-3455 GCF_047302915.1 Massilia sp. CT11-108
GCCGCGCGCGGTCGGCCAGGTCGCCTGTTTTGCCGGGCCGGACGCGTTGCCGGACTTTCTCGATGGCCTGGACGTGCTGGTGAACCTGCTCCCGTTGACGCCGCACACGGCGGACATACTCGACCGGACGCTGTTCGCGCGGCTGGCGCCGGGCGCGCAGTTGATCAACATCGGACGAGGCGCCCACCTGGTCGAGGAAGACCTGCTGCGCGCGCTCGACAGTGGACAGCTGGCCCAGGCCACGCTGGACGTGTTCCGCGAGGAGCCGCTGCCGCCCGATCACCCGTTCTGGCGGCATCCGCGCATCGAGATCACGCCGCACGTGGCCGCGCTGACGCTGTGCCGGGAAAGCGCGCGCCAGATCGCGGCCAGGATCGCCCGGATCGAGCGCGGACTGCCGGTCGACGGCGTCATCGACCGGACCAGCGGTTATTGACCGGTCAGCAGAGCGCCTGGCTGACGATGGCGAACTGCCGGACCGTAGCGTCTCGCGGCGGCACGCCATGGCGGGCCATCGTCACCGCGGTGTCCACCTCGGCCAGCCCGGCCTGCGCCAGCCATTCGCCCAGGCCGCTCGACCCCGTCACGTCCAGGCGCACGAAGGCGCCGGCGTAGGCATCGCCCCACGTCGCGATCAGCGCCTGCGCGCACGCGGCGTCGGCCGCGACCACCGGCCCGATCACGTGGCCGCGGCCGAACGGCCGTATCAGCGAAAAACCGGTCACGGCGCCATCCTGCTCCAGCACGGCGCCGTCGGCCACGCCGATCAGCTGTTTCAGCAACTCGTCGCGCACCATCCCGGTGCCGCGGTTCGCCAGTGCGACGATGGCGGGGATGTCGGCGGCGGTGGCCGGCCGCGCACGCGGTCCCGCCGATGCCGCCGGCGGGGCAAATATGCCCTGGTGCTGGTGGAGCGTGCCGATGGCCTGGAAGCCCAGGCTTTCGTACAGTGGCTGCCCGGCCACGGTGGCGTTGAGCACCGTGCAGCGGTCGCCGAGCTGGTCGAGCACCAGGTGCATCAGCCGGCGGCCGATGCCCTTGCCCTGGTGGGCCGGGGCCACGATGATCAGCCCCAGCGAACCGTGGTGTGGGCCCTGATGCCAGCACAGCGCGGTGCCGGCCACGGTGCCGTCTTCCTCGGCCACGAAGCCGGTGCCCAGGCGCAGGGCGAACTGCCAGTCCTCGGGACGATGCGGCCAGCGCACGGCTTGCGACAGCGCGAGCGCCGCGGGCAGGTCATCCTCGCGCATCGGGCGGCAGGTGATGGCGGTATATGTCGTTGTCATGATCTGTCCTTCCGGTCAGCCGAGCGACTGGCTGAGCAGGGCGAAGCACTTGACGGGACCCGCGGGCCGCGGCGGGTCGCCGCGCATCATCGCGTGTACCGATTCCTCGACCTGGACGAGGCCCATTTCGGTGAGCCAGGGACTGAGGCCGCTGCTGTCCGGCGCGTCGACGCGGACGAATGCACCCGCCTGCGTGCCGGCCCAATGGGCGATCAGCGCCTTCGCGTGCCCGGCATCGGCCGCGACGACGGGGCCGATCACATAGCCGTGGCCGAACTTGCGCAGCGCCGCGAAGGCGACGAGTTCGCCGTAGCGGTCGATGGCGACGACGTCCGCCACGGTCAGCAGGTGCTTGATCACGGTGGCGCGCGGCACGCCGGTCGAGCGCGTGGCCAGGTCGGCCAGCACCGCCTCGTCGCGCGGACCGACCGGCCGGATCCGTTCGCCCGGGCCGAGCGGCACGAACGGGGCGCGGAACACGCTGCCCTGGTGCTGGTGCACCCAGCCCGTCTGGACGAAACCTTTGTGTTCGATGAAGCGCACCCCGGTCGCGGTGGTATGCAGCAGGATGGTGCGGTCGCCGATCTCCGTCAGGATGCGCTCGAGCAGCGCGCTCGCGATTCCCCGGTCCCGGTGGCCGGGTGCGACGATGGTCATGCCGAGCGACGCGTAGCCGGGGCCGTGCAGCCAGCACATGATGGTGCCGACGATGCCGGACGTGTCTTCGGCGACGATGCCTTCGCCGAGTGCGTGGATGAACTGCCAGTCTTCCAGGCGGTGCGGCCATAACACGGACAGCGACAGCTTGTGCGCCGCCGGCAGGTCGGCGGCAGTCATCCTGCGGTACCGCACCTGGCTTTTTGGGTTTCGATCTTTCATGTGATTGCTCCTCGCCGAGTGGCTATCCGGCCGCATCATGCCACACACGAATCCGTCCGGCGACGGGGTAAATGCAATTCGAAACGATCCACCATTTGCCGCTGCAATACGAAAGCTTGTGCCGTTCCGGGCCGGCCGGACGACATAAAATGCTTGGGGAACGCTCCTACAATCTTTTCAGAGTCGCACATGACGCAACACTGAAAGGACACACGATGGAACGTTTCGACCCCGACCGGGTGGCAGTACGCAGCGCCCACTTCATCGGCGGGCAGTATGTGGCGGGCGGCGCGCAGGCGATGGACGTCAGGCGCCCGTCCGATGGCCGGGTGTACGCCGGCGTGCCGCTGGCCGACGCCGACCTGGTCGACCGCGCGGTACAGGATGCGTGGCGCGCCTGGAAGACCAGCAACTGGGCGCGCTGCGCGCCGCGCGAGCGCGCGCGCGTGCTGCGCCGCTGGGCCGACCTGATCGACGCCGACGCGCAGGCCCTGGCGCAATTGGAGGCGGTCGGCTCGACCCGTCCGCTCAAGGATGCCGCCGCCTGGGACGTGCCGTTCACCGCGGACGGCATCCGCTTCTTCGCCGAGTGGGCCGACAAGATCGGCGGCGACATCGCGCCGACCCGCACCGACCATCTCGGCATGACCATCGCCGAACCCTATGGCGTGATCGCCGCCATCGCCCCCTGGAACCTCCCGCTGGTCATGGCCTCCTGGAAGGTGGCGCCGGCGCTGGCGGCGGGCAACGCGGTGGTCCTCAAGCCCTCCGAGATGACGCCGTTCTCCGTGCTGCGCCTGGCCGAACTGGCCATCGAGGCCGGCATGCCCGCGGGGATCTTCAACATCGTCCAGGGCGACGGCCAGGGCGCCGGCGCCGCCTTGTGCCGCCATCCGCGCATCGCGAAAGTGACGTTTACCGGATCGACCCGCAGCGGCGCCGCCATCATGGCCGCGTGCGCGGAAAGCGGCACGAAGCCGGTCACGCTGGAATTGGGCGGCAAGAGCCCGCAAGTGGTGTTCGCCGACGCGCCCGACCTCGAACGCACCGTCCGCACCGTCGCACGCGCCATCACGCTGAATGCCGGCCAGGTGTGCGTGGCCGGGTCGCGCCTGATCGTGGAGCGCGCGGTGGCGGATCGCGTCGTCGAGCGCCTCGCCGCGGTCTTCGCCGAACTCAAGGCCGGGACCACCTGGGATCCCGACGCCACGCTGGGACCCATCATCGCGCGCCGCGAGATGGACCGCATCGACGGCATCGTGCGGCGCACGATCGCCGCGGGCGGCCGGC
>NZ_JBKYMO010000548.1:0-3434 GCF_047302915.1 Massilia sp. CT11-108
CGGACTGCGCAGCGCCACGTGTTCCGGCAGCCTGCGCACGCGGGGCGGGATGCCGGGCCCGGGATCGACGTCGCGGCTGAGCACGATCAGGTCGGCATAGCGCGCCTGCAGCAGCAGCGCGCCGTCGGCCGTGTCCTCGACGAGCCGCGTTTCCACCGAGGCGACGCCGAGTTTAGCGGCCTGGTCCGTGAAGGCGCGCAGATGCAGCGCCGCGGTCTCGCGCAGGCCGTCGAAATCGGCTGGCGGAACCGGCGCGGCCATGGATCCGGTGAGTAACAGGTAGTCCGTCCACGAGATGCCGGTCGCCGCGCTGCCCACCAGGTGCGCGCCGTGCTCGCGGGCGAGGCGGGCTGCGGCGGCCATGCGGCTGTCCTGCTGCTCACTGCCGTCGACGTGAACGACGATGGTCTTGTACATCGCAAATCCTTTCGAAGACGCACCGCGCTGCCGGAATGGCGTGGTGCAGTCGTTCGACCGGGATTTGCCCGCTTAGTGCCGCGTGTCGTTGTGGAAGCGCGCTGTCAAGCGCTTCGGTCAAGCCGGCACGGTGCCGACGAACGCTTCCAGCTGCCGGTTGAACTCCGCCGCATGCGTCACGTTCATCCCGTGCGATGCGCCGGCAATGGTCCGCGCCGCGGCGCCTGCGATCCATGCCGCGAGCTGCCCGACATTGTCGCGATACATGCGCGGGCTCTTCTCGCCGGCGATCAGCAGCGTCGGGCAGCCGATGGCCTGTGCCGCGGCGCGGGTGTAGGCGGGCAGCGGGTCGCGGAACTGCATCGGCAGGGTGGCCGCGTTGTCGATCGCCATCGTGCGGAACGCCGCGGGGCTCTTGCGCCAGATGCCCGGCAGGCTGACGGAATCGACGAACAGTTCCAGGCCCGCGTCGACGTCGCCGTCTTCGATCAGCCGGGCTGCCCTTGCGCGCAGGGCTTCCGTCGCGGGCGGCAGCGACGCGTCGGCGTGCAGCGGGCCGCCGGGATCGGCCAGGGTCAGCGATTTCACGAGGTGCGGATAGTCGCGCGCCAGGTGGAACGCCACGCAGCCGCCGCGCGAGTGGCCGACCAGGTGCACCGGACCGAGGCCCATGGCGGTGATGAATTCGGCGAGTTCGGCGACGTGCGTCCACCAGTTGAACGCGCCCTGCAGCGCGAGGTCGTCGGCCGGCCAGTAGTGGCTGAGGCTCACGGAGACGCACTGGAAGCGTTTCGACAGCGCGGTCGTCTGGCCGTTCCAGTAGCGGTAGTCGCACAGCGAGCCGTGGACGAACAGCAGCGGCTCGCCGGCACCGCGCATCACGTACGGCATGCGCACGCCGGACGGCAGGGTGGCGAAGTAGATCTCGGGGACGGACAGGGCGTGCTGGTCGGTGCGTGCGTTCATCGTTGACTCCTTTTGCGCTACTATGCCGCACACGAAGTCCCAAGAAAATCGCATAATACTGAATCTATCAATCAGATTTTCTGATACCAATGAAAACACTCGACCTCGACGTCCTGGCGATGATCGTCGCCGTGGCGGATACCGGCAACATCAGCCGCGCGGCGGAAGTGGTGCACCGCTCGCAGTCGGCCGTGAGCATGCAGATCAAGACCCTGGAAGGCGCGCTCGGCAAGCCGCTGTTCGTGCGTGGCCCGCGCAGCGTGACGCCGACACAGGACGGCGAGGTCCTGCTCACCTACGCCCGGCGCATGCTGGCCTTGCGCGACGAGGCGTGGGCCGCGGTCGTGCGGCCGGACATCACGGGCCGCGTGGTCATCGGCGTGCCGGACGATTACGCGTCGTCGCTGTTTCCGCCGATTCTGAAAAAATTCTCGGCGACGTATCCGAAGGTGCAGATCCAGGTCGTGGGCCTGCCGAGCGTGGCGCTGGCGCCGATGGTGAAGGATGGCTCGGTCGACCTCGTGTGCGCGACGCGCGTGAAGGGGCTGTCCGGCGAGTTCGTCCGGTTCGAGCCGATGGTGTGGGCCGCGACGCCGAGCAGCCGCGACCTCTGGCGCGAGCGGCCGCTGCCCATTGCCGTGTTCCTGCCCGGCAGCGTGGCGCGCGAAAACGCGATCCGCAGCCTGGAAAAGGCGAAGATTCCCTACCGGACGTCGTACGAGAGCCCCAGCCTGATGGGCCTGCTCAGCATGGTCGAGGCGGGCCTCGCCGTGGCCCCGCTCGCGCGCTGCGCCGTGCCCGCGCACCTGAGCCTGCTCGGCCAGGCGCAGGGCCTGCCGGAAATCGACCCGCTCGAAGTCATCCTCGCGCGCAGCACCAAGTCGAAGCGGCCGCCGTGCGACTTCCTGGCCGAGAAAATCATGTCGGAGTTGCGGCGCTGACCGGCCGTCAGCGGGCCGCGACCTTGTCGATCCCGCCCGGTTCCCATCCGCCCCCGAGCGCCTTGTAGGCCGCCACGGCCGCCCGCGCCACGTCCGTCTGGGCCTGCGCGCGGACGGGCGAGCGCCTCCTCGCCGCGCACGAGGACGGCCGTTTGCTGCGTGCGGTTGGCCAGCGCCGAGAACGCGTTCTCGACGTCCTCCGTCGCGTGTAGCACGGCGAGGCGGTAGGCCGCAAGCGACTCCGCTTCGCGCCCCTTGGCCTGGGCGATCTGCGCGTCGATGCGGCCGAAGTCGAACAGGCGCCAGCGCACGCCGAGGAGGGCGGCGCCCTCGCCGGCACCGCTGCCGAACAAATGGCCGGCGGACAAGGTCGTCGCGCTGCCGAGCAGGGCGCCCAGCGACACGTGCGGATAGTATTCCGCCATCGCCGCGCCGATGCGCGCATTACCGGCGGCCACGCGCCGCTCCGCCGCGATCAGGTCGGGCCGGCGCTGCAGAAGGTCGGCGGGCGTGCCCATCGTGCCGATGACCGGCACGGCCGGGATGGCGGCCGGCGCGCGCAACTCGGCGCGATGCGTGCCGGGCGGCGTGCCGAGCATGACGTCCAGTGCGTTGAGCGCCGCGTCCAGGCCGGCCTGCAACGCGGGCACGGCCGCTTCGGCCTGCGCCAGTTCTCCCTCCGTCTGGTCGACCTGGTATGCGGGCGCCACGCCCTTGTCGTGCAGCAGCCTGACCTTGGCGAGCAGGTCGCGGCGCGTGGCGACCTGCTGCTGCGCGATGCCGAGGCGGGCCTGCAGGCCGCGGATGCCGATGTAGATGTCCGCCGTCTGGGCGGCGACGGCGAGCCGGGCCGCGACGAAGTCCGCCTCGGATGCCTGGTAGTCGGCACCCGCCGCTTCGCGCCCGCGGCGCAGTCCGCCGAACAGGTCGATCTCCCAGCTGGCGGCCGCGTTCACGTCGTAGGCGTTGCCCCAGCGTTCGTAGCCCGGTGTCGCACCGAGGACCCGGCCCAGCGGCGTCTCCACCGACTGGTACGCGCGTGTGGCGGATCCATTGACCGTGCCGGACGGCAGCAGCGCCGCGTCGGCCGCGTGCAGGCCGGCGCGGGCC
>NZ_JBKYMO010000549.1:0-3427 GCF_047302915.1 Massilia sp. CT11-108
CAGTGCGCCCGTCCGCGCCCGCGGCCCGCGGCCGATTGCGCGCTCTGCGCCGAGAAGGCGCGGGTGACGGCGCCCGCGAACACTTCCAGCCCCTCGATGACGTCGAGCGGACGGCCGGCCAGCGACGCGACGTCGACCGGCAGGATGCGGTGCGCGGCATCGTTCGAGTTGACGACGACGCCATCGGCATCCATCACGATCACGCCCGCCGACATGTTGGCCAGCACGGATTCCAGGTGGGCCTTGGCGCTTTCCAGCGCGGCGCGGTTGCGTTCGACGGCGGAGCGCGCTTCGAACAGCTGGCCCGTCATCGCATTGAACGATTGCGTGAGCGTGCCCAGTTCGTCGTTCGTCTCGACGATCGGGCGCGGCGACAGGTCGCCTTCCGCGACGGCGCGCGTGCCCTCGGCCAGCACGAGCAGCGGCTGCGCGAGGTTGCCGGCGATGAGGAACGACGCGCCGATGGCGGAAAAGATCGCGAGCAGCAGTGTCAGGGTGAGCTCGCCGACATACATCTTGTTCAGGCCGCGGCGCGCCGCGAAGCGCTCCTGGTATTCGCGGTAGGCGGTGCGCAGCACGGTGGAATTGGACGCCAGGTTGACGGGCACGGACTGCGTCAATTGCAGGTAGCGCGGTTCCATGCCGGGCGGCTCCGGCACGGCCACCACGACGCGCAAGCGCAGGTCGGTGGCCGCATCGAGGGCGTTGGGCGACTCGTCGTGCGCGTCACGGAAGTCGTCGTCGATACCGCCTTCCGGACGCGCATAGCCGCCCGGCATCGCGGCCTGCTTGAGCATCTGCGGCGTGGGCAGGTCGGCGGACTCGACGGCACGGCGGTCCTCGGTGGCGCTGGCGACCGGCTTGCCGGCCGCATTCAACAGCAGCGCGCTCTGCATGCCGTCGCTGTCGTCGAGCGCACGCATGAGGATCGTCTGGGCCTCCTGTTCGCCCTGCCCCGCCAGCGTGGCGGCAACGGTGCCCGCGTTGGCGTTCAGGTCGGCCAGCGCCTCGTCGAGGGCGGCGCGCGACAGATTCAGGCCGGAGTCGAGCGCGGCCTCGATCTTGACGTCGAACCACGATTCGATCGAGTGCGAAACGAACTGCACCGACACCATGAACACGACGACCCCGGGCAGGATGCCGATCCCCCCGAACAGCACCATCAATCGCACCATCAGCCGCGAGCCGAACTTGCCGGCCCTGTAGCGCGAATAAAGGCGCCAGAACGCGACCAGCACGAGCACGAACAGCGCGCCGGCGACGACGACGATCAGGCCGAACAGCCAGGCGAAATTGCGGGCGAAGAAGCCCGTGTTGCTGGATGCGGAGGCGAGAAGAAAAACGAGGATCGACGCGATCGCGCTGCCGATCACGAGGGCATAGCGCAGGGCCCGGATCACGGCTTACTCCGCACGGTAGGTGAAGGTCTTCTTGTGCGAGGCCAGGCGCCAGTCGGAATTATTCAGGGCATCGACCTGGAGCGGTTTCAACAGGTATTCGCGGTCCATGAACATGCGCACGGTAACGTTATAGGTCTCGCCCGGCTTCAGCGCCCCCGGCTTGGCGATCAGCCAGCGGGTCGGCCGGCGGATCGCGAGCAACGCTTCGTCGAGCGTGTCGAAATTCTGTTGGATGCTGCCGAGGGCGGACAAGTGATAGACCCGGAACAGCGGGTCGTAGTTCAGCTTGACCGTGCGGCGCGAGGAGACGGCGTGGTCGTCGGTCCACCACCAGCGCGGCCGGGTCAGTTCGATCTCGGTGGTGAACGACAGCGGCACGCCGTGCTGGATGGCCTGCTCGAGGCCGGGCGTCAGGTCGAACGAATAAGCGGCCTTCAGGCGATAGCCGTCGTCGGACGCTTCGATGCTGGCAAAGGTGATTTCGATCCCGTCGGCCGCCTGCGCCGTTGCGCATGCGAATGCCAGCAAGAGCTGGCAGGCGATGAGGCGGAAAAATCGTACAGTCACTAGGGCCAGAGCCTTAAAAAGCGTTGTCGGGATTGCTCACGCTCCGGCCTTCTGGAACAAGGCGTAGAACAGACCGTCATGATCCTGCCCGGCGCCACTTCGAGGAAGCAGTTGGCCCGGCGCGTCGAGACGGACCGCACCGTGGCGCGCCGCGAAGGCGGCGGCCTGCGCTTCCGATTCCTGCGGCCAGAGCGAACATGTCACGAACAGCAATTTACCATCGGGCCGCAGCATCTGCCAAAGATTGTCGAGTATTTTGCCGGAAAGTGTTGCAAGTTGGTGGGTGTCACTCTTGCGTCGTAACCAGCGGATATCCGGGTGACGGCGGACGATGCCGGACGCCGTGCACGGCACGTCGGCGAGGATACGATCGTATTGACGGCCATCCCACCAATCCGTCGCTTCCGCCGCCCCCGCCTTGACGGTCGCGGACAGCCCCAGGCGCTGCAGGTTCTGGTCCACGCGCACGAGGCGGCGCGCGTCGGCATCCAGCGCCGTCAGGTCGACGTCGGCCGTCTCCAGGATGTGTCCGCTCTTGCCGCCCGGCGCCGCGCACGCATCCAGCACGCGCATGCCGTCGTGGAGGTCGAGCAGCGGCGCGGCCAGCTGGGCACCGGCATCCTGCACGGACACGAGGCCGTCGGCAAAGCCGGGGATCTGCGCCACGTTCACGGCCTGCGCCAGGCGTACGGCGCTTGGCCCCACCTGCTCCGCGCGCATGCCGGCCGCAGCCAGCGTTTTCAGATAGGTGTCGACGTCCGTCTTGCGGCGGTTGACGCGCAGAGTCAGCGGCGGCTGGCGGTTGCCCGCCTGGAGGATCGCCTGCCAGTCGTCCGGGTACGCCGTACGCACCGAGTCGATCCACCATTGCGGGTAATTCCACTGGGCGACCTGGTCGCGCAGCGCGGCGCCGACCAGTTGCTCGCGCTCGCGCAGGAAGCGGCGCAGCACGGCGTTCACCATCGCCCTCGCGTGCGCGAAATCCGGGTGGGCGGAGCTGGCGAAGACGGCCTGGTCGACGACCGTGAAGGCTTCATAAGGCGGCTCGCTGCCTTCGGGCGGGTCGAGCAACGCCAACGCGCATTCCAGCAGGCCGGCCAACATGGCGGGCTCGGGTGCCTTGCTCGTCATCAGGCTCAGCAGGATCTCGTTGCGCCCCAGCTGGCGCATGGCGCGGTAGGCGATGTCCTGGATGGCGCCGCGCGCCTGCGGCGGGGCGTCATACGCCTGGAACACCTCGGCCAGCGCGTGGGGGAGCGCCGTGCCGGCACGCACGCGCGCGAGGCTGCTCGCCGCGCCCAGCAGGGCGAACGCGAGGGAATCGGTGCGCAGGTCGGGACTGTAATCGAGCTGGACGTGGGCCTTGACCTCGTGGCTGTGACGCAGGCGCGCGCCCTCGTCCTTGGGACGGGACGACGCGTAGCCGGCGTCGCGCGGGGCCGGTTCGACCTGTTGCGGGC
>NZ_JBKYMO010000550.1:0-3424 GCF_047302915.1 Massilia sp. CT11-108
CGCGCGCAGAGCGCCGTGCCCGGCGTGCCGCTGGAGCGGCGCGTGAAGGCGGCCTTCCTGTACAAATTTCTCGGCTATACCGATTTTCCCGCGAGCGCGTTCGCCGACGCCACGGCGCCGCTGACGATCGGCGTGATCGGCGCCAACGACCTCGCCGTCGAGCTGGCGCGCGTGGTGGCCGGACGTACTGTCAACAACCGCATGATCGAAGTGCGCGAGCTGCGCGAAAGCGATGCGGCGGCCCGCGTGCACCTGCTGTTCGTGGGCGGGAGCGATCCGCAGCGGGTCGCGCGCATCGTCCACCAGGCGACCGGGGCGATGCTCGTCGTGACCGAATGCGACAACGGCCTGCAGGTCGGCAGTGTGATCAATTTCCGCATCGTGGACGAACGGGTCCGCTTCGACGTCGCGCTGGATGCGGCGGAACGCAATGGCATCAAACTCAGTTCGCGCCTGCTGACGGTAGCGAACCGGGTGCAGAAAGGAGCGCAGTGATGGTGGTGCGCGACGGCGGCACGGTCCGCGGCAAACTGATTTTGATGGCGGTATCGACGACGTTCGTCGCGTTACTGGCGGCTTCCGTCGCCATGTTGCTGTTCGACCTGCGCGCGTTCCAGCGCTACTGGACGGACGACCTGATGACGCAGGCCGACATCATGGCGCGCGTGACGGCCCCGGCCCTCACGTTCAACGACGAGGAGACGGCGCGCCAGAACCTGGCCGTCCTGCGCGTGCGCCCGCAGATCCTCGCCGCCGCGATCTACACGAGCGACGGCACGCGCTTCGCCACGTACGCGGCGGCCCCGAACCAGGCGATCCCGGCGCGCCCGGCCCCGTCCGGCTACCGCATCGAGGGCGGCGAAGTGGCGGTGTTCCGCAACATCGTGGAAAACGGCGAGATGGTCGGCACGGTCTACCTGCGCTCGCGCTACGGCCTCGTCGACCGCCTGTTCAGCTATGGCGCCATCCTGGGCGCCGTGATGCTGGGTGCGCTGCTGATCGCGGGCCTCGTCGCGTCGCGCCTGCAGGCCGCCATCACGCGGCCGCTCGCGGCCGTGACGAACGTCGCGCGCCAGGTGATGCAGCGGCGCGACTTCACCCTGCGCGTGCCGGGGAACGATAGCGGCGAAATCGGCGTGCTTGTCGCCGCCTTCAACGACATGCTGGCCGAGATCGGCCGCCGCTCGCACGCGCTGCAGGAAGCGAACGCGACCCTCGAACACGAGATGCAGGTGCGCGAGCGCGCGGAGGAAGCGCTGCGCCTCGCGGACCGCCGCAAGGATGAATTCCTCGCCACGCTGGCGCACGAGCTG
This sequence comes from Massilia sp. CT11-108, assembly GCF_047302915.1. Classification (NCBI taxonomy): domain Bacteria; kingdom Pseudomonadati; phylum Pseudomonadota; class Betaproteobacteria; order Burkholderiales; family Oxalobacteraceae; genus Massilia; species Massilia sp. CT11-108. Next base: position 1,314 of record NZ_JBKYMO010000550.1, read on the forward strand.
AGGAACCCGCTGGCACCGATCCGCACGGGCCTCGACATCCTGCGCCTGCGCAGCGGCGACGCGCAGGCGACCCAGCGCGCGACCGACATCATGGAGCGCCAGCTGCGCCAGATGGTGCGCCTCGTCGACGACCTGCTGGACGTCTCGCGCATCAACACGGGTAAATTCACCATCAAGAGCGGCCGCGTGGAACTGAAAGCGGTCGTCAACGATGCGCTGGAGGTGGTGCGGCCGTACATCGAACTGCATGGCCACGAGCTGACGATCGACCTGCCGGACCGCCCTGTATTCCTGAACGGCGACGCGACGCGTCTCGCGCAAATCCTTTCGAACCTGTTGAATAATGCCGCCAAATACACGAACCGCGGCGGCCGCGTGGGCCTGAGGGCGACGGTGGATGACCGCACGCTGACGCTGGTCGTGTCCGACACGGGCATCGGCATCGCGCCGGACATGCTGGACACCGTATTCGAGATGTTCGTGCAGGTCGATTCGACGCTGGAGCGTTCGGTGGCCGGCCTGGGCGTGGGGCTGTCGCTGGCGCGCAAGCTGGTCGAGCTGCACGGCGGCTCCATCGAGGCGCACAGCGCGGGCCTCGGCCACGGCAGCCAGTTCGTCGTGCGGCTGCCGATCGTCGTCGAGCCGGAACTGCCCGCGAAGCCGACGCCAATGTCGTTCATCAGCGCCGAAACGTACCGCATCCTGCTCGCCGACGACAATGTCGACTTCGTCAACAGCATCGGCGCGCTGCTGACGGCGATGGGGCACAGCGTCGTCATCACGCACAATGGCGCGGATGCGCTGGCCGCGGCCAAGCGCTTCTGTCCGGATTACGCCTTCCTCGACATCGGCCTGCCGCAGATGTCCGGCTATGACCTGGCGCGCGGCATCCGCGACCTGTCGTGCTGCACGATGACCGTCATGGTCGCCGTCACGGGCTGGGGCCAGGAAAAGGACCGCCAACTGGCGTTCGAGGCCGGCTTCGACCACCACATGGTCAAGCCCGTGCGCTTCGAGCAGATCGAGGAAATCCTGGGGAACCGCAGCGTCATCAAGAAGCTGCGCACATAAAAAAAGCGGAAGCGCGTGCGCTTCCGCCCGACTCATGCGAAGGGGGCTATCAAGCCGGCTTGCCCTGCTTGCGGCGACGCGCCAGGAAGCCCAGGACGCCCAGGCCGGCCAGCATCATGCCGTAGGTTTCCGGTTCCGGCACCGGCGCAGCCAGGGACACCGCGCCGCCGAAGCTGGCGGCCTGGTCGGACACCAGGTTGCCGCTCACTTGCAGGTAGTAGTTGCCGGCAGACAGGTTGTCGCTCGAGATCGTCCAGACGTCGATGTCGCCGGACTGCAGCGATTTGCCCGACGAGATCAGCGCGTTGCCGGTGGCGTTGTACAGGGACACGCCAGTGATGTCGAGACCGGTGTCGGCGCTATGGCTCACCGACGAGATGATGGCGTCGAGGTTCCAGCCGGTGGTGCCTTCGACGGAGAAGGTGAAGCGGTCGGCAAAGGTATTGCCGTTGTTACCGGTTGCGAACGTGTCGCCGAAGAAGCCGGCGCCGTCGGTCAGGTCGAGGACCTGCGGGGTGTTGCCGACGGTGGCCGCCATGGCAGCGGTGGAAACGAACGACGCAGAAGCCAATACAACAGCAGCAATCAGTGATTTTTTCATTTCTTACCTCGCAAAGAAACAGCCGCGTCCTGCAGCTTGGTTTTCAAGAATCGGGGAACTTCATCGTATCAAATCATCGATAAAACGCACGAAAAATCACCGAAGTGTGCGCTTCTTCGTGGAAAGATGCTGAACATAAATAGTTTCCGCGAGGATGCGGTTTTCACCCGCTTTTCATAGAGGAGTTGGTGTGTCTGGCATCAGTCAACGGCGGAAATCAGCCAAATTGCATAGTATTTGTAGGTTCACTCCTACGTAAAGACGCGAGAAAATCCGCCGCTGAGTTTTTTCTGTTTGCAAACGGGCACTGGGCGCTCGTCAAAGTCGCGGGGGATACGGCTGGCAGGAGGGGGCGCGGCAATGAAAAAGGCCAGATCTTGCGATCTGGCCTTTCGTATAAGTTGGTGCGGCTGGCAGGAATCGAACCCACGACCCCTTG
>NZ_JBKYMO010000551.1:0-3423 GCF_047302915.1 Massilia sp. CT11-108
GCAGGTCGGCGGCGCCGCCGACCTGCTGGCGGCCGCGCTGCTGCTGGACCGAATCGAACGAGGAGAATAGGAATGGAGAGACTGGAATACGAATTCGCCGCTGGCCAGCCCGCGCTCGGGCGCACCGTCAGCGGTGTCGTCAGCTCCGGCGACCTGGAAGTGCTGCTGGAGCCCGCAACCGCCAGCCGCACGCTTGTCGCCGTACAGACGTCCGTCGACGGCTACGGCGCCACGTGGAAGGCGCTGCTGGAGCGCGTGTTCGGCGCCGGCGACCTGCCGGCCGCGCGCATCGAGATCAACGACAACGGCGCGACGCCGGGCGTCGTCCGCATGCGCATCGAGCAGGCTTACGAACAGGCCGCGAACAAGGGAGGCACGCCATGAGCATCGACAACCTGTTGAAGCGCGACAGCTTCATCGAACGGGGTGCCCGCAGCCGCGCGCAGGCGCTGCTCGACCCGGGTCCGTTCCGCGAACTGGCCGGGCCGTTCGCACGCCTGCACTCGCCGTGGCTCGCCATGCAGCACCTCGTCACCCAGGCCGACGACGGCGTTGTCGTGGCCAAGGGCAAGCTCGCTGGACTGCCGACCGTCGTGCTGGCGATCGAAGGCGCGTTCCAGGGCGGCAGCATGGGAGAAATCGGCGCCGCCAAGATCGCCGGCGCGCTGGAACTGGCGCTGCGCGACAACGAACGGGGCATCCCGACCCAGGCCGTGATCGTGTTCGAGACGGGCGGCGTGCGCCTGCAGGAAGCGAACCTGGGCCTCGCGGGCATCGCCGAGATCCAGTCCGCCATCGTCGCCCTGCGGCGTCACCGTCCCGTCATCGGCATCAGCGCGGGCACGGTGGGCTGCTACGGCGGCATGTCGATCGCGGCCGGCCTGTGCTCCTACTTCGTGATGACGAGGGAAGCGCGGCTGGGCCTGAACGGCCCGCAGGTCATCGAGCAGGAAGCGGGCGTCGCCGAATTCGATTCACGCCAGCGCGCGCTGATCTGGGGCCTGACGGGCGGCGCGCAGCGCACCGCGACGCACCTGGCCGACGCCTGCGTGGACGACGACACGGCCGCCGTGCGCGCGAGGGTGATCGATTTCTTCGCCCGCGGCGTGCCGCCCGTGCATCGCAGCGACCGTGCGGCCGACTTCCTCGCCTGCCTCGAACGGGTCGACACGGACAAACAGGCCACGGCGCAGGACGTCCGTGAACTCTATGCGAAAGGACTCGAATGATGGATACGAACCACGCTTCGCGCGGCGCCATGTGGCTGCGCCTGCTGACGGGCGGCGCCCACCCGGCGCACGACTGGACCACCGTGCACGCCTGCGACGCCATCCTGGCCGGCCGGCCCGCACGCTACATCGCCGTCGTGCCCGATGCCGACAACGCGTTCCCGCGCGCCCGCAACGGCGAAGTGGGCCTCGTCGAAGGCTGGCGTCTCGCCCAGGCCGTGCGCGAAGTCATCGACCTGGACCGGGACGCGTCCGAAAAGCGCGCTATCGTCGCCGTCATCGACGTCCCGAGCCAGGCCTACGGCCGGCGCGAAGAAGCGTACGGCATCCACCAGGCGCTGGCCGGCGCGGTGGCCGCGTATGCGGATGCCCGCCAGGCCGGCCACCCCGTCATCGGGCTGATCGTGGGGCTCGCGATGTCCGGTGCCTTCCTCGCGCACGGTTATCAGGCCAACCGGCTGATCGCGCTGGACGACCCGGCCGTCGCGGTGCACGCGATGGGCAAGGCGTCGGCCGCGCGCGTGACCCTGCGCTCCGTCGAGGCACTGGAAAAGCTCGCGGCCAGCGTGCCGCCGATGGCGTACGACATCCGCAGCTTCGCGTCGCTCGGCATCCTGCACGACGTGCTGCAGTTGACGAATCTCGCGCTGCCGGACGAGCAGGACATCGCGCTCGTCCACGGCGCACTGGAGGCGGCGCTGGCGGACATACTCGAGGATCCACGGCGCGATCTCTCCTGCCGCCTGCATGGCCAACACCGGGGCGCGTCGCAGTCAGTGCGCGCGCTGCTCGCATCGGAATGGGAGGCCGCCGACTAGATCCCGCAGCACCCGGCCGCCAACAACAATACCTACGGCCGGTCCACCTTTTTCTGGACAAAGAGGAGACACACATGATTATCTACGGAACCGCATTGCTGGCCATCTGCCACCTGCTCGGCATCTTCCTGGGCGATTTGCTCGGGGCGCTGCTGGGTGCCAAGACCAATGTCGGCGGGGTGGGCATCGCCATGATCCTGCTGATCTGCGCCCGCCTGTGGCTGCACAAGCGCGGCCTGATGCCGGCGCAGACCGAAATGGGCGTCGGCTTCTGGGGCGCCATGTACATCCCGGTCGTCGTCGCGATGGCCGCGCAGCAGAACGTCGTCTCGGCACTGCGCGGCGGTCCCGTCGCCCTGCTCGCCGCCTTCGCCTCGGTCCTCGTGTGCGCGGTCTGCGTCTCGCTGATCAACCGCGGCGAACGCCCGGTCCCCGAGGCCGACGCGGAAGCCCGCGTCGCCACCCAACACGCCTGACGGAGGCCACCATGCTCGAACTCCTGGAAAAGACCGCGAAACACAACGGCCTCGTGCTGGCCTTCGCCCTCGTGGGCCTCGTGATGATCGTGTCGATGCAGCTGTCGCGCCGCCTCACGTTCGGCCGCGTGCACGGTTCCGCCATCGCCATCCTCATCGGCCTCGGCCTCGCCTACTGGGGCGGCATCCAGACCGGCGGCCAGAAAGGCCTCGCGGACGTCACCCTGTTCGCCGGCGTCGGCCTGATGGGCGGCGCCATGCTGCGCGACTTCGCCATCGTCGCCACCGCGTTCGAAGTGCAGGTCGTGGAAGCGAGAAAGGCGGGCCTCGTGGGCGCCGTCGCGCTGATCCTCGGCACGGTGCTGCCGTTCATTGTCGGCGCCAGCGTGGCGTGGGGCTTCGGCTACCGCGACGCCGTCAGCATCACGACCATCGGCGCCGGCGCCGTCACCTACATCGTCGGCCCGGTGACCGGTGCCGCGATCGGTGCCAGCTCGGAAATCATGGCGTTGTCGATCGCGACAGGCCTGGTAAAAGCCATCATGGTCATGGTCGGCACGCCGATGGCGGCACGCTTCCTGCGCCTGTCCACGCCGCGCTCGGCAATGGTGTTCGGCGGGCTGGCCGGCACGGTCAGCGGCGTCTCCGCCGGCCTCGCCGCCACCGACCGCAAGCTCGTGCCCTACGGCGCCCTGGTCGCCACGTTCCACACGGGCCTCGGCTGCCTCCTCGGCCCGTCGCTGCTGTTCTTCGCGACCCGCGCGCTGGTGGGCTGACATGGTCCCGCACGACCAGCGGCGGGAGGCGACGTAGCCTTTGCACCGTTCGTTGCGTGCCAGGCCGCGCGCTGGTGGGCTGACATGGTCCCGCACGACCTGCTCTTCGTCCGCCGGCCCGACG
>NZ_JBKYMO010000552.1:0-3421 GCF_047302915.1 Massilia sp. CT11-108
GCCCGCCGCGAAGCAGGAGGCCAAGCCGGCCGAAGCCGAGAAACCCGCGCAACACGACGACGCCGCGCCGCAGCAGGCCGCGAAGCCGGCCGACAGCAAGACGGACGCCGCCGACGCGAAGGATGATGCCGCCAAGGACGACGACGACAAGTCGGATGACGACAGCACGGCCAAGGCGGGCGACCCGGCCAGCGCCATGCTCGCGCTGATGGCCAGCCTGCACAAGCCGGGCGCAGACGTGGGCAAGACGACGACCGCGGCCCAGGCCTTCGACACGCTGTCCGGCAAGGGCAAGCGCACCGACGCCGGCCAGCTGGCCGCGCTGCAGGCCGCGATGAAGTCCGTGGCCAGGGAAGCCGGCGTCGATGCGGCCGGCGCGAAGACCTTCTCGGCCACGTCGATCAAGAACCCGGCCCTCGCGGCCGCCGGTGCCGACCTCGGCGCGGACAAGGCAGCGGCCTCGGCCGACCCGCGCGCCACGCTGGGCAATGTCAAGGCGGAGGTCAAGCCGCAGCTGGACGGCGCCGAATTCAGCCTGCAGCAGGCGCGCGACGCCGCGCTGCTCGCCCGGAAGGAACAGGTGCCGGTGGCGACCGTCGCGGCCGCCCAGCTGCAGCCGGCCATGCTGGAAGCGGCCCAGGCCGCCGCTGCCGCCAGCGAAGAGCTGTCGGCCCACGTGGGCACGGATGCGTGGAACGACCAGGTCGGCCAGAAGGTCATCTACATGGTCGGCGCCGAGGACCAGACCGCGTCGCTGACCCTGAACCCGCCGGACCTGGGTCCGCTGCAGGTGGTGCTGTCCGTCTCCAACGGCCAGGCCGACGTGACGTTCTCGTCGAACCAGCTGGAAGTCCGCCAGGCGCTGGAAAACGCCTTGCCCCGCCTGCAGGAAATGATGAAGGAGAGCGGCATTGCGCTGGGCAATGCGACCGTCAACGCGGGCATGTCGAACGGCGGCCAGGCACAGCAGGACCAGGCGATGGCATCGAGCGGTTTCGGCCGTGGCAACAATGGCCGCGGCAACGGTGGCAATGGCGAGAACGGCACGGCGGGAGAAGCAACCGTCCGGCCCGCCACGCGCACGGCACGGATCGGCGATCGCGGAATGGTCGATACCTTTGCGTAAATAGTTCTGGCGTCATTGACAACGCGGTGGGGTGAGCGGTGCGAGCGCATCGGTCACCCCACGGTGCATTTGGATACAGCCTCGACAACAAATCCGTCAAGAAACAACGAGATACCCCAGGTTCCTCCCTCTTTTCGACCGTTGCCGCTGCTCACTTTTTCCCGATAATGACATAATGACGGGACGATCCAACAGTGGGACCGAAGACTCTTGAAAGCGAATCCAAAAATCAAAGCCGATCCGAAAGCGGACGCGGCACCGGCAGCCAGCGGCGGTAAAGGCAAGCTGCTCATCATGATCGGCGCGGCCGTGGTCGTGCTCGGCCTGGGCGGAGGTGCCGGCTGGTACTTCATGCACGGCAGCAGCGCGGAAGCGGCGGCCGGGCCGGCCAGGAAGGAACACTCGAGCAGCAAGAACAAGAAGAACGACGAGGCGCCGCCCGAATACGTGGCCGTCGAACCCTTCACGGTCAACCTGCAGCCGGAACATGGCGACCAGTATCTGCAGGTCGCGTTCACCCTGCAGGTCGAGGGACCGGAGCAGGTCGAGCTCATCAAGGCCAACATGGCCAAGGTGCGCAGCCGCGTGCTGCTGCTGTTGTCGGGCAAGAAGGCGTCCGAGATCAGCACGGTGGAAGGCAAGCAGCAACTGGCCGGCGAGATCCTCGCGGCGGTCAACGAGCCCTTCATGCCGCACGGCGACGAACAGCAAGTGACCGACGTTCTGTTCACTTCCTTTATCATCCAGTAAAGCAGAAGTCATTACGGTAAACGCAGCATCATGGCCGATAATTTTCTCTCACAGGAAGAAGTCGATGCCCTCCTCAAAGGGGTCAACGGCGATCAGGACGACGTCGCGGCGCCTGAAGACACCTCGGGAGTCCGCACGTATAACCTGGCAACGCAGGAGCGGATCGTCCGCGGCCGCATGCCGACGCTCGAGATCATCAACGAGCGTTTCGCCAGGTATCTGCGCGTCGGCCTGTTCAACTTCTTGCGCCGCTCCGCCGAAGTGTCGGTGGGGTCCGTGCGCGTGTCGAAGTACAGCGAGTTCATCCGTAACCTGGTCGTGCCGACCAACCTGAACCTCGTCCACATGAAGCCGCTGCGCGGCACGGCGCTGATGGTGTTCGATCCGGGCCTCGTGTTCCTGCTCGTGGACAACCTGTTCGGCGGCGACGGCCGCTTCCACACGCGCGTGGAAGGCCGCGATTTCACGCAGACCGAGCAGCGCATCATCATGCGCATCCTCGACATCGTGTTCGAGGCGTATGCCAAGTCGTGGGAACCGGTGTACCCGATCGAATTCGAGTACATCCGCTCGGAGATGAACACGCAGTTCGCGAACATCGCCACCCCGAACGAAGTCGTGGTATCGTGCACTTTCACCATCGAGCTCGGCTCGGTGTCGGGCCAGATCCACTTCTGCATGCCCTATTCGATGGTCGAACCGATCCGCGACGCGCTGACGTCGAGCATCCAGGGCGAGGCGCTGGAAGTCGACAAGCGCTGGATCCGCCTGCTGACGCAGCAGATCCAGGTGGCGGAAGTGGAACTGGTGGCCGTGCTGGGCCACGGCAAGGCCAATTTCGACGAAATCCTGAACATGAAGGTCGGCGACGTGATCCCGATCTCCGTTCCGGAAACGCTCCAGGCCACCGTGGACGGCGTGCCCGTCATGGACTGCAGCTACGGCGTGTTCAACGGACAATATGCGCTGAAGGTCGAGAAATTGCTGGCAAACAGCGAAACCTTCAACAAGTAAGCAACACAGGAGAGAAACATGTCCGACACTCAAGACGACCAAGACAGCCTCGACGACGACTGGGGCGCCGCGATCGCCGAGCAGGCAGCTGCGGAAGCCGCCGCACTTGCGAACCAGCAGCAGGCGGCCTCGGCCGCCGTGTTCAAGGATTTCTCGAACAAGGGCCCCCGTCCGGACACCCCGAACGACATCGACTTCATCCTCGACATCCCCGTCCAGCTGACGGTGGAACTGGGCCGCACCAAGATCGCCATCAAGAACCTGCTGCAACTCGCGCAGGGTTCCGTGGTCGAACTGGATGGCCTGGCGGGTGAGCCGATGGACGTGCTCGTCAACGGCTGCCTGATCGCCCAGGGCGAGGTGGTGGTCGTGAACGACAAGTTCGGTATCCGCCTCACCGACATCATCACCCCGTCGGAGCGCATCCGCAAACTCAACAAATGACGGCACGCCTGCTGACCACCTTCGCCCTCGCCCTGCCGCTGGCCGCCTGCGCGGCCCAGCCGGGGACCGGGCAGGCAGCGGGACGGT
>NZ_JBKYMO010000553.1:0-3416 GCF_047302915.1 Massilia sp. CT11-108
AAAACAACCAACCCTCCCCGCCGGGGGGCGCGCCGCCGCCCCCCCCCCCCCCCCCCCCCCCCGCGGCAGCCTGGTCGACCAGATCGTCGCGGCCATCGCCGAAATGGTAAATCGGCGCACGCTGCCCGCCGGGACCAAGATGCCGTCCGTTCGACAATTCGCAAAAGTGAATGGCGTCAGCACCTTCACCGTCGTCGAATCGTACGACCGCCTGCTGCACCTGGGCCTGCTGTCATCGCGACGCGGCTCCGGATTCTTCGTCGCACGCGGCACGGAAGCCCCCGCGCAGCAACCCTGCCTGCTCGCGGCCGCCAATGTGGTCGACACGCTCACGCCCGACCTCTATTCCGGCCAGACGGATGCGCTGCCCGTCGGCGCCGGCTGGCTGCCGCCCGAGTGGTATGGCGAGTCGACGATCCTCGACGCCGTGCGCCACGCGATGAAGATCCCGGCCGGCCGGCTGCGCGGCTATGGCCATCCGCTCGGCTTTCCCAGCCTGCGCCAGCATCTCGCCACGACGCTGTCGGCCGACCTGTGCGCGGTTGAACCGGAGCAGATCCTGCTCACGCACGGCGCCACGCACGCGTTCGACCTCGTGCTGCGCACGCTCACGCGGCCGGGCGACGTCGTGTTCGTCGAGGATCCCGGCTACGGCAATTTGCTCGCGCTCGTCCGGCATCACGGCTGCGAGGCCGTCGGCATCCCGCGCGGCGCGCATGGCCTGGACATGGACGTCCTCGCGCGCGCGGCCCAGGCGCGCCAGCCGAAGCTCATGTTCGTCAACACGGTGCTGCAGAATCCCCTCGGCACGTCGCTGTCGCAGGCACAGGCGCACCGGCTGCTCGCGCTGTCCGAGCAGTACGATTTCTGGCTCGTCGAGGACGACATCTACCGCGAACTGGCGGCGCGCGGCGACTCGTCGCTCGCGGCCATGGACGGGCTGCGCCGCGTGATCCGCATCGGCAGCTTTTCCAAGACCCTGTCGCCCGTGCTGCGCGTGGGTTCCATTTGCGCCTCCGGGTCGTTGATACCGGAACTGGTGCGCGTCAAGATGCTCACGGGCCTGACGACGTCGGAAGTGAACGAGCGCGCCGTCTACGATGCCGTCGGCAGCCGCGCCTACCGCAAGCAGGTCGAGCGCCTCGTGCAGCAGCTGGACGACGCGCGCGAGCTGGCGCTGGAACGCCTCGGCGATGCGGGCCTCGTGCCGCTGGCCCGGCCGCGCGGCGGGATGTTCGTCAGCGCGGGCTGGCCAGCGCAGAAACAAAGCGGCCGCGCCATCGCCGAACGCGCGCTGCGCGCGAGCATCCTGCTGGCGCCGGGCGAATTCTTTGCGCTGACGCCGCCCGATACCGCCTGGTTCCGCTTCAACGTCGCCTATGCCCACGAGCCGGCCCTGCTCAATTTCCTGCGTTCGATCCGAGGAGACCTTCCATGACCTTCGCCCCCGTCAAACACCGCGGCAATCACCGCATAAGCCACCGCGACAAAGTCGAAGCGGCCATCCTCGGCGAAGCCGTGCGCCAGTTCGCCGAATGCGGCTACGAAGGCACGTCGATCGCCACCGTCGCCGAGCGCGCGGGCCTGTCGAAGCAGAACCTGATGTACTACTTCCCGACCAAGCAGGCCTTGTACCAGCGCGTGCTCGACAACGTGCTGGACGACTGGCTCGCGCGCATGGCCAGCCTCGCGGATCCGGGCAAGGACCCGGGCGACGTCCTGCGCGCCTATGTGCGCGCGAAGCTGACGTTCTCGCGCGAGCAGCCGCTCGCGTCGCGCGTGTATGCGATGGAAGTGATCGGCGGCGCCAAGCTGTACGCCGACCAGATCCGCCGCCGCGTGATCCCGCTGCTGCGCGCGGACATCGCCGTGTTCGAGCGCTGGATCGCGGAAGGGAAGATCGCGCCCGTCAACGCCACCCATCTGCTGTTCGCCGTGTGGGCGATGACGCAGTCGTACGCCGACTTCGCCGCCCAGATGACGCTCGTGCTCGACCGCGAACAACTGCAACCATCCGACTTCGACGACGCCGAGCGCCTGATCACGGGCATGGTCCTCGCCGCCGTCGGCCTCCAGGAGAACCCATGCCCACCCTGAGCCCCATCGAACTGTTCACGCCCCGCCTGAAACTGCGCTGGATGATCGAGCGCGACGTCGACGCGCACTATGCCGTGTTTTCCGATCCGGAAGTGGCGCGCTACTGGAGCAGCGGACCGTGGACGTCGCTCGACCAGTCGCGCGAGCACATCGCCGCCACGCAGGCCGCCTATGCGGACGGCAGCGGCATGCGCCTGGGCGTCGAACTGATCGAAACGGGAGAACTGATCGGCAACGTGAGCCTGCACCGCTTCGTCGACACCAGCCGCCGCTGCGAAATGGGCTACGCATTGGCCCGCGCCCACTGGGGCGGCGGCTACGTCAGCGAGGCGCTGCGCGCGCTGCTGGCCTACGGTTTTACGACGCTGGACCTGAACCGCATCGAGGCCGACATCGACCCGCGCAACGGGGCGTCCGCACGGGTGCTGGAAAAGCTCGGGTTTCAAAAGGAAGGCTATATGCCCGAGCGGTGGATCGTGCAGGGCGAGCCTGCCGATACGGTGTATTACGGCCTGCTGCGCCGGCACTGGAACGGGTGACCTGCTAGTCCACCGCCAGGATCCAGTCGCGCAGGGCGGCCACCTTCGGGTTGTCCTGCCGGGCTTCCGGATAGACCAGGTAGTACGCGAACGTCTCCATGTGAGCCGGTTTCGCCAGCCTGACCAGGCGCCCGGCCTCCACCTCGTGCGCCACCATGGCGGCCGGCAGCAGCCCGGCGCCCTGCCCGGCCAGCACGGCACCCAGCAGCAGGCTGGCGTCGTCGAACGACGGGCCGCGCGGCAGCGCGACATCATCCACGCCGTTTGCCTGGAACCACAGGCTCCACCCCTTCCGGTCCGCATCATGCACGTGCGGCCAGCGCGCCAGGTCCGCAGGCGCTGACGGCAGGCCAAGGCGCTCGACGAGGGCCGGCGCGGCCACCGGCACGATCTCGACGGAGGCCACGCGATAGCTCCGCAGTCCGGGATAGCGTCCGGCGCCGTGCCGGACGGCGACGTCCACGCCGTCGCGCGCAAAATCCGCCAGCGCGGTGCTGGTCACGATGTGCAGGTCGATGCCCGGATGCGCGTCGCGGAACCGCTGCAGGCGCGGCATCAGCCACGCGGACGCGAAGAACGGCGTGACGCTCAACGTCAGCGTGCCGGCATCCGCGGACGCCGCGAGGCGCTGCGTGGCCTGCGCGATCTGCCGGAAAGCATTGCGCACGGGCGGCAGGTAATCGCGGCCCGCCTGGGTCAGCAGGATGCCCCGGTTGACCCGCTCGAACAACTTTACGCCGAGGTGCTCTTCCAGTTGCCGCACGAGCTGGCTGACCGCGC
>NZ_JBKYMO010000554.1:0-3410 GCF_047302915.1 Massilia sp. CT11-108
GCGCTACATCCCGGCGCGCGAAGACCTTGACGGCATCGACGTCTTCCGCGACCCCGCGCACCTGCATGCGGGTGGCCAGGATGCTGCCGGCGGACGCCACCGAGACGTCGCCGCGGCAATCCATCACGAGCACGGCGCCCGCCGGAATCCGTTCCACGGCGACGCGCTGCGGGTGGCCCGGGTCGCGGAAGACGTCGATGCCGTCAAGGTCTTCGCGCGCCGGGATGTAGCGCAGCGTGAACGCGGGACCGGCCATGCGCTGTCCGGTCTTGAGCGGACGTGCGCCCTGGATGAACACGTTGGCCAGGCCGCGCTTGAACAGCTGCGTGGTCAGGGTGGAGGTGGAGATCGTCTTCAGCGTCGCCAGCAGGTCAGGGTCGATCGGCAGGCCCGGGGCGGTCATGGCTGGGCTCCTTCGCGCTCGAAGACGGTGTTGGTGAAGTCGACGTGCTCGGCCGTGATGCGGTTGGCCGCGTAGTAGCGGTCCCATTGGGCGCTGCTGATCGTGTGCTTGCCCGTGTCGGGGTCGAGCGCCTGCAGGTAATCGCCGAACTTGAAATAGATGACGCGCTCGTCCCCCTTGATGCGGGCATGCCCTTCGCGCCGCACGCCGGCGGGACCGACGGCCGCCACGCTCGCATCGCCGCCGCTGAACCGGATGTCCAGGTCGAACGGCTGGCCGGAGCGCACCGTGCCCAGCGCCGTGGTGGCCTCCTTGCCGTCCGTGCCGGGCATGCGCACCAGGATGTCGAACACGCCGTTGCGGCCGTTGCCGTCCAGGCCCTGGCGGTCGGCCGTGTCCTGCACGTAGACCTTGACGATCGTGTCCAGGCCTTCGACGTGGTACTGGGCGACGATGGTCTTGGCGCCGTCCGGCATCCGCGGCGTCACGCGCGCGGCGAAATGCTCGTGCGTCTGCGCCGCGCTGCGACGCAGCTTGCCGGCGATCTTCAGTTCGTTGCGATAGCCATGGCCATGGCCGGAATCGTACTTCGAGTCGAGCGCGCTGAAATGCAGCGTGCCGTCGTAGGGCGCCGCGTACGGCGTCTTGCCTTCGACGTCGAACCAGCGTTCCAGCGCGTCGCGCGGCGTGAAGGCCGGCGCGGCGGAAACGGGATGCGGTGCGGTCGTCAGCGACGCCAGGGGCAGGGCGAAGGCCAGACTACGGACGGTGTTCTTCATTTGAGCATCTCCTGAAGCAGCGGTTGCATGGCGTCGGCCCACAGCTGGTAGCCTGCGGGACCGGGGTGCAGCTGGTCCGGCATGATGGTGGCGGGGATCTTGCCGTCCTGGCCCAGGAACACCGCGTTGATGTTCAGGAAGCGGATGTCGCGGCCGTTGTCCAGCAGGGCCAGGTCGCGGTTCACGGCGTCGATGGTGCGCATGCGCCTGGCGGCTTCCTCGACGCCCGCTTCGGTCACCGGCTTGCCGGTGCGGTCGCGCGGGCCGCGCGGAAAGATGCCGAGCACCAGGATCTTCGTGTCCGGCAGCCTGGCGCGGATCATGCCGACGATCTTGCGGTCGGCGGCCGCGATCTCCTCGGGCGGGTAATCGAGGCTGTTGTTGGTGCCAAGCATGAAGACCACGAGCTTTGGCGCAATGCCGTCCAGTTCACCGTGCTCGATGCGCCAGATCACGTGGTTGGTACGGTCGCCGCCGATGCCGAAATTGGCCGGCTGGTACTTGCCGTAATAGGTCTCCCAGATGTGCGGGGCGATGTGCCAGCGCTCGGTGATCGAGTCGCCCAGGAACAGCAGCCCGATCGGGCCGCTCTTCGCGCGCGCCAGGATGGCTTCGTGTTTTTTCAGGAACACGCCGTCGTCTTTCTTCTCGACCGCCTGCGACGCGCCCGGTTTGTTCGAAGCGGCTTGTGCATGGAAAGGGCTGGCCGCGAGCGTGAGCGCCAGCAGCAGGGAATTACAGAACGCAGGTTTCATCGAGGTCTCCAGTCTTCTTGTGGGATGGGTGGGGCTGCACGCGATCGACGCGACCGCCCAGCCAGAGGGATAGGAATACGAGGGGCAGCAGCAGCGCGCCCAGGATGAAGAAGGGCGTGTAGTCGCCGCCCACGGTCAGGGCCGGCACCAGTTGCATGCAGACGATGACGCCGAGCACGGCCGAGGTGCCGCTCAGCCCCGCGAGGGTACCGACGGTCTGGCCGGAGTAGAAATCGCTGGGCAGCGTCTGGATGTTGGTGATGGCCGCCTGGAAGCCGAACAGGATCACGCCGATGGCGAGCACCGCCAGCACTGGCGTGGCGGCCGCGGCGCTCAGGATCAGGGCCGGGAACATCAGCAACAGGCCGGCCGCGATCACCGACTTGCGGGCCCGGTTCACGCTCCAGCCGCGGGCCAGCAGCCTGCCGCACAGCCAGCCGCCGGCCAGCGCGCCGACCGCGGCGCCGACGTAGGGCACCCAGGCGAACATGCCGATCTCCTTGACGTCGAAGCCGAAGCGCTCGTTCAGGTACAGAGGCAGCCAGCTGACGAACAGCCACCAGACCGGATCGATGAAGAAGCGCGCGGCGATCACGCCCCAGCTCTGGCGATGACGCAGCAACTGGGCCAGCGTGGGGACGTATTCGCCGTGCGCCGTTTCGGCGCCCCGTGGGCCGGACAGGATCAGCGCGCGTTCGTCGGCGCCGATCCACGGGTGCGCGGCCGGGCCGGCTTTGTACACGATCAGCCAGGGGACGATCCAGATGAAGCCGAGCGAGCCGATCAGCACAAAGGTCGCTTTCCAGCCGTACGCCGCATACAGCAGGGCGACCAGCGGCGGCGCGATCACGGACCCGAGCGACGCCCCGGCGCCGAAGATGCCCTGGCCGAGCGCGCGTTCGCGCACCGGAAACCATTCCGCGATGGCCTTGGTGGCGCCGGGCCAGTTGCCGGCTTCGCCCACGCCCAGCATCGTGCGGAACAGGCCGAACGACAGCGCCGAGCGCGCCACGTAGTGCAGTGCGATCGCGCCGGACCAGACCAGGATCGACAGCACGAAGCCGATCCGCGTGCCGAGGGCGTCGAACACCTTGCCGAACAGCGACTGGCCGACGGCATAGCCGATCAGGAAGATCGTCACGATGTTGGCGTAGTCGCGCTTGTCCATGCCCAGTTCCGATGCGATGCCGGGCCACATGACCGCCAGCGCCGAGCGGTCGATGTAGTTGATGACCGTCGCCACCGCCACCAGCGAGATGATCAGCCAGCGCAAGCCTTTGATGGTTTTCATGCCTGTGTCTCCATATTGGTTCTCGTCCTGCCGATGCGGGCCGGCATCGCCCGCTACTACCTCGAACGGGGCGTGCGGCAGGTGGTCGTCAAGCTTGGACCGGAAGGCGCCTACGTCGCCGGCGCCGACGTGGAGCCAGGCGTCGTGCCCGGCGTGCCGGTGCCCCGCGTCGTGGACACGGT
>NZ_JBKYMO010000555.1:0-3395 GCF_047302915.1 Massilia sp. CT11-108
CGGCCTCGACATGATTTTCCTGCTCGCGCCGACGTCGACCACGGAACGCGTGAAGCAGGTGGCGCGCCACGGCAGCGGCTTCAGCTACTACGTGTCGCTGAAGGGCGTGACGGGTGCCGGCGGCATCGACACGGCCGACGTGGCCAAGCGCGTGGCCGCGATCCGCGAGCACGTCAAGCTGCCGATCGGCGTGGGCTTCGGCATCCGCGACGCGCAGACGGCGAAATCGGTGGCCAGCGTCGCCGACGCGGTCGTCATCGGCAGCCGCATCATCCAGGAACTGGAAAACACGCCGAAAGCGCAGGGCCCTGCGGCCGTGCGCGCCTTCGTCGCCGGGATCCGGGAAGCGCTGGACGCCCGCTGATTCATCCGCAGCACGACACGAACCGGGCATGCCCCGGTGTTTATTGCCCAAATTCGGGGGCTGACCTCGGTGTCGTTTGATGCGGTCGATTTTCTTGGTGGAAATGGAGCGATAGAGTGGAAGTGCAGTTTTCTTCCACTCAACCCGGCATCCATCATGAAAAAACAAATCGTGCAGGTTTCCGTCATGCAGTCGGCCAAGGTCATGGCCGTTGTCTATCTCGTCACCGCCATCCCCGTCGTCGTACTGGCCGGGTTGTTCATGTCATCGTTCATGCCCGCGGGCGCCAGCATCGCCATGCTGATCATGATGCCGGTGGCCTACGCGATCGGCGCCTTCATCGGCGCTGCGTTCGGTGCGTGGATCTACAACCTGGTCGCAGCCCGCATCGGTGGTTTCGAATTCACGACGGCGGAGGTCGGCGAGGCCGCAGTGCGCTGACGCCGGGATCGTGCGCGATATTACCGGGGCCAAGCGCCCCGGTTCTCATTTCTGCTAGCGCAACTTTATTAAGAAGGCAAGTAATTAACGGCAAGAATTCGACAAGCCTGATGCGAACGGCTACACTACGCCCAATTCCAGAATTGCCGCAAAGGAGAGAACATGAGTTGGTTGGAAAAGCTGCTGCCCCCCCGGATCCAGCGCTCCGATGCCGCCAAGCGCCAGACCATGCCCGAAGGCCTGTGGGTCAAGTGCCCGTCGTGCGAGTCGGTCCTGTACCGCGCCGACCTGGAGTCGAACCTGCATGTCTGCCCGAAATGCAGCCACCACATGCGCATCCGCGCCCGCGAGCGCCTCGACGCGCTGCTCGACGAGGGCGGCCGCTACGAGATCGGCCAGGACGTGCTGCCGGTCGATACCCTCAAGTTCAAAGACAGCAAGAAATATCCTGACCGTCTGAAGGACGCGATGGAAGCCACCGGCGAGACCGATTCGATGGTCGTGCAGGGCGGTTCGATCATGAGCCTGCCGGTCGTGGTCGCCTGTTTCGCCTACGAATTCATGGCCGGCACGATGGGTTCCGTGAACGGCGAGCGCTTCGTGCGCGGCGCCCAGGTGGCGCTCGAGCAGAAAGTGCCGTTCATCTGCATTACCGCCAGCGGCGGCGCGCGCATGCAGGAAGGCTTGCTGTCGCTGATGCAGATGGCCAAGACCACCTCGATGCTGACCAAGCTGGCCGAGAAAAAACTGCCGTTCATCAGCGTGCTGACCGACCCGACGACGGGCGGCGTGTCCGCTTCGTTCGCGTTCATGGGCGACGTCGTCATCGCCGAACCGAAGGCGCTGATCGGTTTTGCCGGCCCGCGCGTGATCGAGAACACGGTGCGCGAAAAACTGCCGGAAGGCTTCCAGCGTTCCGAGTTCCTGCTGCAAAAAGGTGCCATCGACATGATCGTCGACCGCCGCAAGATGCGCGAAGAAATCGCGCAGCTGCTCGCCCTGCTGCAAAGCCAGCCGGCCGACGTCATCGCTTGATTCGCTGTCACCGCGCGGCCGGCTGCTTGTGCAAAGCAGCCGGCCGCGCGCATTCCGGAAGCCATCCCATGCCTAACCTGCCGACTACCTTGCCCGACTGGCTGGCGCTGCTCGAGTCGCGCCATGCCGAAACCCACATCGACATGGGCCTGGACCGTGTGCGCACCGTCAAGGAGCGCATGAGCCTCGCCTTTTCCTGCCCCGTGATCATGGTCGCGGGCACCAACGGCAAGGGCTCGACCTGCGCCATGCTGGAAGCCATCCTGCTGCAGAGCGGCTACAAGGTCGGCCTGTACATCAAGCCGCACTTCCTCGACTTCAACGAGCGCGCCCGCATCAACGGCGAAATGGCCAGCGACGACAAGCTCATCGCCGCCTTCAACGACGTCGAAGCGCGCCGCGGCGACATCGACCTCACGTACTTCGAGTTCACGACGCTCGCGATCATGCACCTGCTGTCGACGTCCGGCGTCGACGTGGCGATCCTGGAAGTGGGCCTCGGCGGCCGCCTCGATGCCGTGAACGTGATCGATGCGGACGTGTCCATCGTCACGAGCATCGACATCGACCACAAGGATTATCTGGGCGACACGCGCGAAGAGATCGGCTTCGAGAAGGCCGGCATCTTCCGTCCCGGGAAGCCCGCGATCTGCAGCGATCCGCAGCCGCCGCAAGCGCTGATCAAGCATGCGGAAGACATCGGTGCCGACCTGTGGCTGCTGGGCCGCGATTTCAACTACCAGGGCGACAAGCAGCAGTGGGCCTACGGCGGCCGCACGCAGCGCCGCAATTCGCTCGCGTATCCGGCGCTGCGCGGTGCCAACCAGCTGCTGAACGCATCGGCCGCGCTGGCCGCGCTGGAAGCGTTGCGCAACGTGCTGCCGGTCGGCGCTCAGGAAACGCGCGCGGGCCTCGCGATGGTCGAATTGCCGGGCCGCTTCCAGGTGCTGGCGGGCCGTCCGACGACGGTCCTCGACGTCGCGCATAACCCGCACGCGGCCGCGACGCTCGCCCAGAACCTGGGCAACATGGGATTCCACCGGTTCACGTACGCCGTGTTCGGCATCATGCAGGACAAGGACATCGATGCTGTCGTCGCCCATCTCGCGCCGAACATCGACCACTGGTGCGTGACGGCGCTGCCGTCGCCCCGGTCGGCGGACCCGGCCGTGCTGGCCGAGAAGCTGCAGGCATTGAAGCCGAGTGGTGCGAAAGACGACGAATTCTCGGTCAAAACGTTCGCGAATCCGGCCGATGCATTCGCAGATGCAACAAGCCGGGCCGGACAGGATGATAGAATAGTGGTCTTTGGCTCGTTCTATACCGTGGCTGGCGTGATGGCAGCCCGTAAATCCTCTCTTCATTGACGTGACACCGCATGGGCTTGTTCTCTCGTAAAAGCAAGCAGGACCGCCTCGCCGAGGACAGTGGCCGCTTCTACAGCAAGGACGACGACGCCGCGATCGGCGAGCGCGCCCGCGCCAAACGCGCCAGCAATGCCGGTGGCGGCGCGTCGCGCCGTCCCGGTGCCGACCCCATGCTTCCCGAAAAGAAG
>NZ_JBKYMO010000556.1:0-3393 GCF_047302915.1 Massilia sp. CT11-108
GACCCAGCCGCCGGCGCAGCCGCAACAACCGCCGCCGCCCGCGCCCCTGTTCACGCCGGTCTCGTTCGATGCGTTGCCGGGCTGGCAGCAGGACGACCTGCGCCAGGCCTGGCCTGCGTTCCAGGCTTCCTGCCGCGCGCTGGGCGCGAAGCCGGACTGGAAGGCGCCGTGCGCGGCCGGCAAATCGGTCGACCCCGACGACGGCACGGCCATCCGCCAGTTCTTCGAGACGTATTTCGTGCCGAATCTCGTGCGCACGCCCGACGGCGCGGACGCGGGCCTGATCACGGGCTACTATGAGCCGATGCTGCGCGGCGCCCGCAAGCGCGGCGGCGCATACCAGACGCCTCTCTATAAAGTACCGGACGACCTGATCACCGTGAACCTGGCGAGCGTCTACCCGAGCCTGAAGGGCATGCGGCTGCGCGGACGCCTCGTCGGCAAGACCGTCGTCCCGTACGCCACGCGCGCCGACATCGAGCGCGCGCGCATCCCGGGCAAGGAACTGGTGTGGGTCGACGATCCCGTGGAGGCGTTCTTCCTCGAAGTGCAGGGCTCCGGCCGCGTGCAGCTGGACGACGGCGACACCGTGCGCATCGCCTACGCCGACCAGAACGGCCATCCGTACAAGGCGATCGGCCGCTGGCTGATCGACCAGGGAGAGTTGGCGCCGGGCGAGGCGACGGCGCAGGGCATCAAGGCGTGGATCGCCGCGCATCCGGAGCGCCGCCAGGAACTCCTCAACGTCAACCCGAGCTACGTGTTCTTCCGCGAGGAGCGCCTGCCCGATCCGAACGTCGGCCCGAAGGGCGCCCTGGGCGTGCCGTTGACGCCCACGCGCTCCGTCGCCGTCGACCCGGCCTTCATCCCGC
The DNA here is from genome assembly GCF_047302915.1 of Massilia sp. CT11-108. Taxonomy (NCBI): domain Bacteria; kingdom Pseudomonadati; phylum Pseudomonadota; class Betaproteobacteria; order Burkholderiales; family Oxalobacteraceae; genus Massilia; species Massilia sp. CT11-108. The sequence continues at coordinate 873 of NZ_JBKYMO010000556.1, forward strand.
TCGGCGCGCCGCTGTTCCTGTCGACGACGGAACCGGCGGGCGACGTGCCGCTGCGGCGCCTCGTGATGGCGCAGGACACGGGCGGCGCCATCAAGGGCGCCGTGCGCGCGGACTTCTTCTTCGGCTTCGGCGGCCAGGCGGCCGACAACGCGGGCCGCATGAAGCAGCGCGGGCAGATCTGGGCGCTGCTGCCGCGACCGGGTAACTGAGGCTTATTGCCGTATCCGGTGCAGGCGGGTGCCGAACAGCGTGGTGAACGTCAGCAGCAGGGCGCCCGCCGCGACGACCGTCAGGCCGCCGCGCACGCCGAGCCGCTCGGCCAGCGCACCGGCACCGGCCGCGCCGATGGGCGCCACGGCCACCGTCATGAAGCGCATCGTCGACGTCATCCGCCCCAGCAGCGCATCGGGCGTGACGCGCTGGCGCAGCGCGAGATAGGGCAGGAAGAACAGGGTGCCGCCGCAATCGAGGCAGAACACGACGCCGGCATAGGCGGCCGCCGTGGCGGCGCGGCTGCCCAGCAGGTCGCGCGGGATCGTCGGCATCAGCATGAAGCCGAGGCACGAGATGCACAGGCCCGTGGCGATGGCGCCGCCGGAGCCGAAGCGGCGCGTCAGCGGTTTCAATAGCAGAGAGCTCAACAAGACGCCGGCGCCGCCCAGCATCTGCGAGGTGCCCATCAGGCCCGGCGACATCCCCAGCACGCGCGTGGCGAACAGCACGTACAGCGCCGTGTAGCCATAGAACAGCAGGTGCCAGCAGGCGGACGTCCACGCCAGCAGGCGCAGCACCGGCTGGCTCCACACGAATTTCAATCCTTCGGCCACGTCGCGCAGTACGTGCGATTGGGGCGGCTGCGGTTGCGGCTCGCGCGTGCGGATCCGGCGCAGATTCCACAGCGAGACCGTAAAGCCGGCCACGTTGCACAGGATCGCGACAGGCGCCCCCAGTGCCTGCACGAGCAGGCCCGCGATGCCGGGACCGAGCAGGCGCGAGGCGGATTCGGTCGCGCCCAGCTTCGATTGCGCATCGATGAGGCCATCGCGGCCCACGAGGAACGTCAGGAAGATCTGCTCCGCGCTGCCGCCCACGACGAATCCCGTCCCCAACATGAACTGCACGGCGTACAGCCAGTGCACGCTGAGCCACCCCTGCCACCATGCGAACGGCACGCTGGCGAGGCTCAGCGCGACCATCGCATCGCTGGCCAGCATGACGGGCAGGCGCCGGCTGCGGTCGAGCAGGACGCCCGTCGGCAGCGAGAACAGCAGGAACGGCAGGGAGCCGACGGCGGCCAGGGTACCCATCTGGGCTGGCGTCGCGTGCAGCAGCAGGGCCGCGCAGATCGGGAGGGCCAGCAGCGTGATCTGGGCGCCGAAGTTGGTCAGCGTGCTGCTGAACCAGAAACGGCGAAAGTCGGCGTTGCGCAGCTGGCGGTCGGTCGACAGGCGGCTGAGGAGGGAGAGAGGGGGCACGGGTAGATGATAACAAACGCATGATTGCCGTATACGTCACATGCGTCGTTCAGGCGCTACAATCTGGGCTCATCTTATTAAGGGGTGTCCCATGGAATATTCTGACCTGCTGATCGAACACCACGACAAGGTGGTCGTGATCCGCCTGAACCGTCCGAAGGCGCTGAACGCCCTCAACGACAACATGATGAACGAGCTGGGCGACGCGCTCTACAAATTCGACGCCGATCCGGCCGTCAACGTCATCATCCTGACCGGCAGCGACAAGGTGTTCGCCGCGGGCGCCGACATCGCCGCGATGGCCAATTACACGTATGCCGATACGTATCCGGGTAATTACATCGGCCGCAACTGGGAACACATCCTCAATGTGCGCAAGCCGGTGATCGGCGTCGTCGCCGGCTATGCGCTGGGTGGCGGCTGCGAACTGGCGATGATGTGCGACTTCCTGATCGCGTCGGAGACGGCCAAGTTCGGCCAGCCGGAGATCAAGGTCGGCGTGACCCCGGGCGCGGGCGGTACGCAGCGCCTCCCGCGCGCGATCGGCAAGTCGAAAGCCATGGACATGCTGCTGACGGCGCGCATGATCGATGCGGCGGAAGCTGAGCGCACGGGTCTCGTGTCCCGCGTCGTGCCGGCCGACCTCGTGATGACGGTGGCGCTGGAAGTGGCGGAGACGATCGCCGCGATGCCGGTGTCGGTGGCCATGCAGATCAAGGATGCGGTCAACCGCGCGTTCGAGACGACCCTGACCGAAGGCGTACGTTATGAGCGCCGCTTCTTCCATGCGGGCTTCGGTACGCCGGCGCAGAAGGAGGGGATGGCGGCGTTCCTGGAGAAGCGCAAGCCGAATTTCGAGGGTATGTAATTCCCAACACCCCTTGCACGGATGCGGGCGGGTTTGCTATAGTTCGCGTCCTGCTTCTGCAGCGCATGAAATCGAACGAATTCAGTGTGTTGCAGAAACAGCGAGGGGTTGACGAGTTAAGCGAAGCACTGCATAATCTCACTTCTCTGCTGCTGACGAACAAAACGATTCGCAAGCG
>NZ_JBKYMO010000557.1:0-3387 GCF_047302915.1 Massilia sp. CT11-108
CCCGGTGCTGATCTCCCCCGCCCCCGTCACGGGCGCGCCGTACGTCACCCAGCCCGGGCCTTATGCCGTCTTCAAGCCCCCGGCCCCCGGCGCGCGGCGCCGCACGAAGCTGAACCAGGTCTCCGTCACGCCGCTGCTGCCGCTGTACGCCGACGACGAGAAGACGTATGTGGATGCGATGACGAGCCTCGTGCAGCCGACGCGGCGCTGAGCCGGATGCTATCCTTCGGGGAACCAACATCGAAGGAGGTCGCTTGCTGATCGCGTTTGCCGTACTGCTCGTTTTCCAGTGCCTGGGAGAGGGGCTCGTTTTCCTGCTCCGGCTCCCAGTGCCGGGTCCCGTGGCCGGCATGCTGCTGTTGCTGGTGGCGCTCGTCGCGTTCCCGCGCCTGCACGACACCGTGGAGGCGGGCGCGAACGAGTTGCTGCGCCATCTGTCGCTGCTGTTCGTGCCGGCGGGCGTGGGCATCATCGTCGCCGCGGCGAGCGGCAGCGGGCACTGGCTCGCGATCTGCGCGGCCGTCGTCGGCAGCACCCTGCTGACACTTGCCGTGACGGCGCTCGTGCTGCGCGCGCTCACGCCCGCCCACAAGAACGGGGAGGGCCGCGATGTTTAATGTCGAGGAATTCACCCACTTCTGGGTCTACCTGTCCGCGTCGCCGCTGCTGGGCCTCACGGTCACGCTGTGCGCCTACGTGTTCGCGCAATGGGTCTATGCACGCTGCGGCTTTTCGCCGCTCGCCAATCCCGTCGCCATCGCGATCGCCCTCGTGAGCCTCGTGCTCGCGGCCAGCGGCATGTCGTACCAGCGCTATTTCGCCGGTGCGCAGTTCGTCCACTTCCTGCTCGGTCCCGCCACCGTCGCCCTCGCCGTGCCGCTCGCGCGCCAGATGCCGCGCCTGCGCCGCAGCCTGTTCCCGCTTGCGTGCGCGCTGGTGTCCGGGTGCGTGACGGCCATCGTCAGCGCGGTCGGCATCGCCGTGCTGATGGGCGCATCGCCCGAGCTGGCGCGCTCGCTGGGCCCGAAGTCGGCCACGACGCCCATCGCGATGGCCGTGTCCGAGCACCTGGGCGGCGTGCCGGCGCTGACGGCCGTCCTCGTGATCGGCACGGGCATCTTCGGCGCCGTGACGGCGCGCTTCCTGATGAACGCCTTGCGCATCGATTCGCATGCGGCGCGCGGCCTCGCGCTCGGGGTCGCGTCGCACGGCATCGGGACGGCACGCGCGTTCCAGGTCAGTCCGGAGATGGGCGCGTACGCGGGCCTCGGCATGGGCATCAACGGCGTGCTCACGGCGCTGTTGGCGCCGTGGCTCGTGCCCTTGCTCCTGCGCTGGATGGGTCAGTAAACAAAGAAGCCCGCAACCACGCGCGGACGCGATTGCGGGCGAGGCAGGCGCGCGGAACGCCATGCCGGGGGAGCGCAGGCGGCTTGCGCCGCTGCGGAAAAGGGTCAGGCGTGCGACGGCTTGCGGGTAAAGGCGCGGGCCGCGAACAGGGCGCTGGCCACGCCGACGACGATGGCGGCCGTGCTGCCCGAGAAGCCGACGGCCGTGTTGGCCGCGATCTTGCCGGCCTTCGGCGTCACCAGTTCCAGGCGGCGCTTCGTCATCTGCGCGCCCAGCTCGGACAGGCGGTCCTTGCTGAGCGTCTGCTCGGCTTCCGGCAGCAGCACGGTTTCCTCGTCGGCCACGTGGTGCTGCACGTCGCGCATCAGTTCGAACACGAGTTCGTCGTGGCGCGGCGACTTCGGATCGGTGCGGCGCAGCTCCGCAATGACGGCGCGCATTTCGTCATGTTCCGGCTCGCTCTTGTCCATGACCTTCTGGTCGTGGGCGCGCGGGCGCATGACGGGATAGAAGATTTCCTCTTCCAGCGTCGCGTGGATTTCCAGCGCGTCGCAGATCGTTTCCGCCAGCGCTTTCTTGACGCTGGGGCGCTTGTCGCGGGTGTACTGGTGGAACGTCACCATCACGTGCGAGTGATCGAAGCGGATCATGTCGGTGATGGAAGGACTCAGTTTGTTCAGGGAAAACATGATCGTCTCCTGTTGGCTGTGGGGTAGCGATAGACCCATGTTAGTGCCGACGCTAGAGCTCCCGCGTAGGAGGGCGCCGCACTGTTTTGTCGGCCGATGACGCACGGACTGTCCGGCACAGACTGGCAATCTTCGACTGTTTCCACCTGTTCAGAATCCCGCGCGGCTCGACAGGATGTCGCCTCCAATCCTACACAGACACGGCTTGGTTTCTGATTACTCGGCGCCGCAACGCTGCCAAGATGGCATCGACCGGTCGCGCTACGGCGCTTCCGTTTGTCCGCGCGGTAATGCAGGACGCATTCCGCGCGGTCATCCAATCACACACTGGAGGAATCGGAATGTTTGCACATAACAAACGCCTGCAGTACACCGTGCGTGTCAGTGAGCCAAATCCGGGGCTGGCCAACCTGATGCTCGAACAGTTCGGCGGCCCGCAGGGCGAACTGGCCGCGGCCATGCGTTACTTCACGCAGGCCGTCAGCGAAGACGATCCGGGCCGCAAGGACATGCTGTTCGACATCGCGACGGAAGAGCTGAGCCACCTCGAGGTGATCGGCCACATCGTCGCCATGCTCAACAAGGGCGCCAAGGGCGACCTGGCCGAAGCCGTCGACAGCGAAGCGGATCTGTACAAGAAGATCCAGGGTGCGGGCAACGACAGCCACGTGACCCAGGTGCTGTACGGCGCCGGCACGCCGCTGGTCAATTCGGCCGGCGTGCCGTGGACGGCCGCGTACATCGACACGATCGGCGAGCCGACCGCCGACCTGCGCTCCAACATCGCCGCCGAGGCGCGCGCCAAGATCGTCTACGAGCGCCTGATCGCGCTGACCGACGACCCGGGCGTGAAGGAAGCGCTGGGCTTCCTGATGACGCGCGAGATCGCGCACCAGAAGTCGTTCGAGAAGGCGCTGTACTCGATCCAGCCGAACTTCCCGTCCGGGAAGATGCCGGGCGACCCGCGCTTCGCCAACACCTACTTCAACATGTCGCAGGGCCCGGGCGAGATGCGCGGCTCCTGGAACCAGGGCGAAAACTGGGACTTCGTCACGGACCGCGAAAAGCAGATGGCAGTCGACGGCGGCACGGGCGAGGCCGAAGTCAGGCTGCCGGCCAAGAACGTCGACGTGCTCAAGCAGATGGCCGAGCGCACCATGTCCGATCCGAATGTCGATCCGACGACCGGCGCCGAACTCGGGATGGGGAACCAGACCCTCGCTGACGGCATGACCGTGCAGCCGGGTGCGCAGCCGAGCCCGGGGGCGCCGAAGCTTCACTAAGCCGTCGTCCTCGCGCAGGCGGGGCCCAAGTTTCGCGACTCTGCCGAGGAAATTGGGCTCCCGCC
>NZ_JBKYMO010000558.1:0-3374 GCF_047302915.1 Massilia sp. CT11-108
GCCACTGCCGGTGCCCGAGGCCACGGAGGTGCCGGCATGATCCGCATCGTCCTCGTCGACGACCACGCCGTCGTCCGCAGCGGCTACCGCCGCCTCCTGTGCGCCGAACCCGATTTCGATGTCGTCGGCGAGGCAGCGAGCGCGCCGGAGGCGAACGCGCTCGTCCAGCAGGTCCGGCCGGACGTCGCCATCGTCGACCTGAGCCTGAAAGGGAGCAGCGGCCTGGAAGCCATCGCCGGCATGCGTGCCCGCCAGCCCGGCCTGCGGGTGCTGGTGCTGTCGATGCACGACAGCGCCGGCCACGTCGCCCAGGCGTTGAAGGCGGGCGCGCACGGCTACCTCACCAAGCGCAGCGAGCCGGAAGAACTCATCACGGGCATCCGCGCCGTGATGAACGGGACGCGCGCGCTCTCGTCCGAAGTGGCGGCCGCGGTGGCGCCGGCCCCGCTGGACGGTCTGACGCCGCGCGAATTCGACATGCTGCGCCTGCTCGTGCACGGCGAATCCGTGCAGGCCATCGCGGCCCAGCTCACGGTCAGCCCGAAGACGGTGCTGAACACCCTCACGTCCGTGCGCCAGAAGCTGGGGGCGGACAACGATTTCCGTTTGATGCACCTGGCGGCGCGGCTGGGGATCGTGGAGTTCGGGGGTGCGGTGCCGGCGTGATGGTTCCGACGTCATTCCCGCGCAGGCGGGAATCCATGCTGAGCCACCGGTGTCGCCCTGGCGAAACGCACCGCGCTGGTCCCGGCGTACCGAATTCTGTATTTCGGCATGGGTTCCCGCTTCCGCGGGAACGACGGATCACGGCGCCGTAAACACGCGGTTCAGCTCAGCCGCCGGCAGCGCATCGTCCGCATACCCGAACGTGCCCTTCTCCCTCACCTCGCGCGCGTCGCTTGCGCGGGCCGCGTACGGCGCGAACGACGGCCGCGATGTCTTCCGGCTTCGCGATGCCCGGCGCGAACAGCACGTCGGCACCCGCTTCCTGGTAAGCCTGCAGGCGGCGGATGGTGTCGGCCAGGTCCGGGCGGCCGACGCGGAAGTTTTCCGCGCGCGCCGTCAGCATGAATTTGAAGGGGAGTCCACGGGCCGCCTCCACGGCCGCGCGGATGCGGTCGGTGGCGAGGCCGATGTCGTACAGCGGTTGTGCCGGATCGTCGGTCGCGTCCTCGATGGAACCGCCGACGATGCCCGTCGCCGCCGCTTCGACGATCGTACGGGCCGCGTCTTCCGGCGCGTCGCCGAAGCCGGACTGCAGGTCGGCGGACAGCGGCAGGTCGGTCGCCGCGGCCAGTTCGGCCAGGTGCGGGAGCATCTCCGCGATGGTGATCGTCGGATCCGTCTTCGCCTTCGAGAACGCGAAGCCGGCGCTGGTGCCCGCCAGCGCCTGGTAGCCCAGGTGCTGCAGCAGCTTCGCCGATCCCGCATCCCACGGGTTCGGGATGACGAAGCAGTTGCCGCGGCGGTGCAGGTCGACGAACGCCTGCGCTTTTTCCAGCTGGGTCTTCATGCGCTTCTCCTGTCGGTGGTGGAAGCGCTACGTTACCAGAGCCACCATGGCGGAAGATGCGCACATAGTCACACGGTCGGTTCCTCGCCCACGCGCACGACGTGCAGCAGGTTCGTGCGGCCCGGCCGCCCGGACGGGAAGCCCGCCACCACGACGACGTCGTCGCCCGCGTCGGCCAGGCCGTGGAAGCGCGCGGCCGCGACGCCGTCCGCCACCATGCGGTCGAAGCCTTCCGCTTCCTCGAACGGCACCGGATGCACGCCCCACACGAGCGCGAGGCGGCGCGCGATGGCCATCTTCGGCGTGAGCGCGAGGATCGGCGCGGTGGGACGCTCGCGGCTCGCGCGCAGGCACGTCGCGCCGCTCGCGGTGTAGGTGACGGTGGCGGCGGGCGCCAGCAAATTCGTCACGCGGCGCAGCGCGCAGCAGATGGCGTCCGCGGTCGTCTTGTCGGCCGGCTTGTGGCTCGCGTCCAGGCCTTCGCGCCAGCGCGGGTCCTGCTCCACTTCGCGGATCACGTTGTCCATCACGGCCACCGATTGCACCGGGTACTGGCCGGACGCCGATTCGGCCGACAGCATCACGGCATCCGCACCTTCGTAGATGGCGGTGGCGACGTCCGACACCTCGGCGCGCGTCGGCACCGGCGCCGTCGTCATCGATTCCAGCATCTGCGTGGCGACGACGACGGGGCGGCCGGCCGCGCGCGCCGCATGCACGATCCGGCGCTGCAGCACGGGCACCTGTTGCGGCGGGAGCTCCACGCCCAGGTCGCCGCGCGCCACCATGATGCCGTCGGAAAGCAGCACGATGCCGTCCAGCGCGTCGATGGCGGCCGGCTTTTCCAGTTTGGCCATGATCCAGGCGCGCTCGCCGATCAGGGCGCGCGCCTCGACGATGTCCTCCGGGCGCTGCACGAACGACAGCGCGACCCAGTCCACGCCGAGATCCAGGCCGAACGCGAGGTCGGCGCGGTCCTTCGTCGTCAGCGGGGAGATCGGCAGCACGACGCCGGGCACGTTGACGCCCTTGCGGTCGGACAGCGCGCCGCCCGCCATCACGGTCGTCTCGGCGAAGTCGGCACCGCAGGCGTCCACGCGCAGGCGCAGCTTGCCGTCGTCCAGCAACAGGTCGGTGCCGGGGCGCAGCGCGGCGAAGATTTCCGGATGCGGCATGCCGGCACGGGTCGCGTCGCCCTCCGTCGCGTCGAGATCGAGGCGGAAGCGGCTGCCCGTTTCGAGCATCGCCTTGCCGCCGGCCATGCGGCCGACGCGCAGCTTCGGTCCCTGCAAGTCCATCAGCACGCCGATGGGACGGCCGATGTCGCGTTCGACGCTGCGGATGATGTTGTAGCGCGCGGCGTGGTCGTCGTGGCTGCCGTGGCTGAAGTTCAAGCGGAAGACGTCGGCGCCGGCAAGCGCCAGCGCGTAGATCTGGTCGGGGGTGGAACTGGAGGGGCCGAGGGTGGCAAGAATACGGGCACGGCGTTGGCGTAGCATGGTGAGTCCTTTACTCTCGGGGTCAGAGCCCGGTGTTCACGGGTGGGCTCCGACCCCGACTGACTAGGGGAAAAAAAACGGGTACGCCGCCGCCGCGGCGCACCCGTTAAAGGGAAGACTGTTTCTTTTTTCAGGCGACGTAGATCGCGCGGAAATCGTTCACGTTGGTCAAGGTGGGCCCCGTGATGAGGGAATCGCCCAGCGCACGGAAGAAGGTGTGCGCATCGTTGTTCTCGAGGCTCGCGCGCGGCGGCAGGCCGCGTTCCCAGCCGCGGGCCAGCGTGTCCGGCGTGACGCCGCTGATCCTCGGTGACAGCATCGAGGGCGAGGCGCGCGACGTGGCCAAGGTCATGGCCGGCATC